>NZ_JBEYZD010000021.1:0-134402 GCF_040645895.1 Streptomyces olindensis
GGGCGAGGCGGGCCGTTGCGCGTCCCGGCCGGTGGTGGCTGCCCGGTGTTGCCGGTCTCGCTCCCGTGTCGGCCAGGGGCGAGGCGGGCCGTTGCGCGTCCCGGCCGGTGGTGGCTGCCCGGTGTTGCCGGTCTCGCTCCCGTGTCGGCCAGGGGCGAGGCGGGCCGTTGCTCGTCCCGGCCGGTGGTGGCTGCCCGGTGTTGCCGGTCTCGCTCCCGTGCCGGCAGGGCCGAAGGGGGCCGTTGCTCGTCCCGACCGGTGGTGGTTCCCCCCGGCGGTGCCGGTCTCGCTCCCGGTCGGCCAGGGCAGAGCGGGCGTAGCACGGCCCACCGGCGGCGGCTACCCGGCGTTGCCGTCGTCGCCGCCGTGGCGTACCGCCTCCTTCACCCGGGCCTCGATCTCCTGGCGGGGGGTCTCCTCCTGCTTCGCGAACGCGGTCACGGCCGCCTGGACGTCCCGGGCGAGGTCGCGCCAGGCGCGCCAGGCGGTCTCCCAGGTGGTGGTCTGCTGGTCGCTCCACTTGGTCTGGGTGGGCGGCCCGTACGCGTCCTGCAGCTCACGCACGCGGGCGTACGCCTCGTCCGCCGCGCGCTGCTTCTCGACGAGCTCTGCGAAGGTGTGTGCCACGCGCCCGGATCCTTGGGCAGCGGAGGGCGCCCGCCGACTCGCCACGCCGCCCGTGGGCCGACCGGGAGCAGGCGGGGAGCGTGCGGTTCACCCGCCCAGCCGTTCCTCTAGACGCCCGGGCCCGTGCGCCGCAGCACCCGCAGTGAGTCCGTCGCCGAGACCTCCGTGAAAGCGCCCGAGGCGAGGGCCCGGAGGTAGACGCGGTACGGGGCCTGGCCGGTGAACTCGTCCTGCGGGTCCGGGAAGACGTCGTGGATGAGGAGCAGCCCGCCCTCGGCGACGTGCGGCGCCCAGCCCTCGTAGTCGGCCGTGGCGTGCTCGTCGGTGTGGCCGCCGTCGATGAAGACGAAGCCGAGCGGCGTGCGCCAGAACGCGGCGATCTGCGGGGACCGGCCGACCAGGGCCACCACGTGGTCCTCCAGCCCGGCCCGGTACAGGGTGCGGCGGAACGCCGGCAGCGTGTCCATCACCCCGAGCTCGGGGTCGACCGTCTCCGGGTCGTGGTACTCCCAGCCGGGCTGCTGCTCCTCGCTGCCGCGGTGGTGGTCGACGGTGAGCGCGCTGACCCCGGCCTCGCGGGCGGCGTCGGCGAGCAGGATCGTGGACCGCCCGCAGTACGTGCCGACCTCCAGCAGCGGCAGCCCCAGCCGCCCGGCCTCCACGGCCGCCGCGTACACGGCCAGTCCCTCCGCCACGGGCATGAACCCCTTCGCCGCCTCGAACGCGGCCAGGATCTCGGGCTTCGGGGCCGCGGGCATGGGGTTCCTCTCGGTCGTACGACGGTCCGGGCGCCCATCGTGCCGTACCCCCCGCCGGGGGACGACAGGGGGTACGGGTGGGGAACGGGTCAGGCGGTGACCGTCTCGCCCGGCAGCGACAGATCCAGGTCGACGGGACGGTCGTCGCCCGCGTGGGTCGCGGACGAGGCGAGCGGTTCGTGGCCCGCCGCCCGTACCGCCACGACGTAGGAGCCCTGGGCGGGGACGGTGAGCGCGTAGCCGCCGTCCTCGGCGGAGAGCGTCGCCCCGGCCTGGCGGCCCCGGCGGTCGATCAGGGTGACCCTGGCTCGGGCGACCGGGACGCCGTCGGCGGCCAGCACGCGGCCCCGGAAGCCCCGCAGGGCCTGCTCGGCGCGCTCCAGCGCCGCGTCCTCCTCGCTGCTGGCGCGCAGCTGCGGCTGCTGCGAGGGCCGCCGGCCCGGCAGGAACAGCGCCAGCACCAGACCCACGGCCACCGCCGCCGTCGCGATCAGGAAGGAGACCCGGAAGCCGTGCATGGTCGGGATCTCGACGCCGCCGACGGTGTTCGCGGTGTCGGCCAGCACCATGCCGATGACCGCGCTCGACACCGACGTGCCGATGGAACGCATCAGCGTGTTGAGGCCGTTGGCGGCGCCGGTCTCCGACGCCGGGACCGCGCCGACGATCAGCGCGGGCAGCGAGGAGTAGGCGAGGCCGATGCCCGCGCCGAGGAGGACGGAGATGACCAGGCTCTGCCACGGGGCGCTCATCAGCCCGAGCCCGGCGCCGTAGCCGATGGCGATGATCAGCAGGCCGAGGATCAGCGTCACCCTGGGGCCGTACTTCGCGGACAGCCGGGCGTAGACGGGTGCCGTGAACATCATCGTCAGACCGAGCGGCGCGACGAGCAGACCCGCGACGACCATCGACTGGCCGAGGCCGTAGCCGGTGGACTTCGGCAGCTGGAGGAGCTGGGGCAGGACCAGGGAGACGACGTAGAAGGAGACGCCGACCATGATCGAGGCGAGGTTGGTGAAGAGCACGGCCGGGCGGGCCGTTGTGCGCAGGTCGACCAGCGGGGCCTTGACGCGCAGCTCCATCACGCCCCACAGCACGAGCACGACCGCCGACGCGGCGAACAGGCCGAGCGTGGTGCCGGAGGCCCAGCCCCAGTCGCTGCCCTTGGTGATCGGCAGCAGGAACAGCACGAGGCCGGCGGAGAGGCCCAGCGCGCCCGGCAGGTCGAAGGAGCCCTCGGCGCGCATCGGGGACTCCGGCACGACGAGGAGGGTGAGGGCGATCGAGAGCACGCCGAGGCCGGCGGCGCCGTAGAACAGGGCGTGCCAGTCGCTGTGCTGGGCGACCAGGGCGGCGGCGGGCAGGGCGAGGCCGCCGCCGACGCCTATGGAGGAACTCATCAGGGCCATCGCTGAGCCGAGCTTCTCGCGGGGCAGCATGTCGCGCATCAGGCCGATGCCGAGCGGGATCGCGCCCATCGCGAAGCCCTGGAGCGTGCGGCCGGTGATCATGAGCAGCAGATCGCTGGTGAGCGCGCTGACGAGCGCGCCCAGCACCATCACCGACAGGCTCAGGATCAGCATCCGGCGCTTGCCGTAGAGGTCGCCGAGGCGGCCCATGATCGGGGTGGCCACGGCACCCGAGAGGAGGGTCGAGGTCAGGACCCAGGTGGCGTTGCTGGGGGCGGTGTCCAGCAGTTGCGGCAGATCCTTGATGACCGGGACGAGCAGGGTCTGCATCACCGCGACAACGATGCCCGCGAAGGCGAGCACCGGGACCACGGCCCCGCTCGCTCTGCCGGCGGGGCGGTCTGTCGTCGTCTGCGTCATGGAGTGGGGCCTCCGAGCCGGGGGGTTCGGGCGTGCATGGGTACGTGGAGCATGAACCTTGTATGCGCAGGCAACTATTCCGTTGCTTTGGCACTCTAACGAAAACTTGACCTTTCCTTGGGGTGGACCCCAGGTGCGGGCCGGGGACCTAGGTCCCCGGCCCGAGGCCGGTCACGGCGAAATCCCGATGCAAGGGGTGCAAGGCGGTTGAGAGCATGACACCCATGCTCGAATCCGCCGATGCCGCCGCCGCCCGCACCTCCCGCCTCCCCTGGCTGCGCGCCCGCGGAGCGCCGCCGATGTGGCTCGTCGTCGCGCTCACCTGCGCCGGGCAGTTCCTCGTCGTGCTCGACGTGTCCGTCGTCAACGTGGCGCTGCCGTCGATGCGGACCGGGCTCGGCCTGAGCGAGCAGGGCCTGCAGTGGGTGGTGAACGCCTACGCCATCGCCTTCGCCGGGTTCATGCTGCTCGGCGGGCGGGCCGGCGACCTCTACGGCCGCAAGCGGATGTTCCTCGTCGGGCTGGGCCTGTTCACCCTCGCCTCCCTGGCCGGCGGGCTGGCCCTCGACGACTGGCAGCTGCTCCTCGCCCGGGCCGTGCAGGGGCTGGGCGCCGCGGTGCTGGCGCCCTCGACGCTGACGATCCTCACCGCCTCGGTGCCGGAGGGCGCCGCCCGGGCCCGGGCCATAGCGACCTGGACGGCGGTCGGCGCCGGGGGCGGCGCGGCGGGCGGCCTGGTCGGCGGGCTGCTGGTGGAGACGCTGTCCTGGCGGTGGGTGCTGCTCATCAACGTGCCCGTGGGCGCCGTGGTGCTGGGCGCGGCCGCCTGGTTCCTCGCCGAGGGCCGGGAGCGGGACGGGCGGCGGCTCGACCTGCCCGGCGCGCTGCTCGTCACGGCCGGGCTCGGCACGCTGGCCTACGGCATCTCCCGGACGGAGGCGGCGGGCTGGACGGCACCGGCCGCGCTGCTGCCGCTGCTCGCCGGGCTCCTGCTGATCGGGCTGTTCCTCGCGGTGGAGGCCCGCACGGCGAGCCCGCTGATGCCGCTCGGACTGCTGCGCCTGCGCGCGGTCTCCTCGGCGAACATGGCGATGTTCCTGTGCGGCTCCGCCATGTTCTGCATGTGGTTCTTCATGACCCTCTACGCCCAGAACGTCCTCGGCTACACCCCGCTGGAGGCCGGCCTCGCCCTGGTCCCGAGCTCCCTGGCCGTCATCATCGGCTCCAAGCTCGCGCCCCGGCTCATGCGGGGTGCCGGACCGCGCACGGTGGCGGTGCTGGGGACGCTGGTCGCCGTGGCGGGCTTCGCCTGGCAGTCGACGATGACCGCGGAGGGCTCCTACGCGACGGCCATCCTGTTCCCCGGCATCCTCATGATGCTCGGCGCGGGCCTCGCGGCGACACCGCTCGCCTCCCTCGCCACCTCCGGCGCGCCCCCCGGTGAGGCCGGGCTGGTGTCCGGCCTCGTCAACACCTCCCGCACGATGGGCGGTTCCCTCGGGCTGGCGGTCCTGTCCACCCTGGCGGCGGCCCGTTCGGCGGGCAGTACGACGCCGCAGGCCCTCACGGAGGGCTACGCGTCGGCGTTCCGGGTGGGGGCCGCGGTGCTGGCGGCGGGGGTGCTGCTGATGTGGGTCTGGCTGCCCCGCACGGCGGGGGAGCGGCAGGACCGCTGACGCGGGAAAAGAACGCCTGTCGCGTGGGCCGGAACAGCCCCGTGACGGCCCCTGGACAGCGCGCCACGGGCATTTCGGCACGGGGGCGGTGTGGTCCCGAGGCCCGTGACGCCCCCGGTGCGCGGCGGGCCGCCAGGCGCCTCCGGACCATGCCTGAAAACCGCCCTGACCTGGCCTTTCGCCGCTACTCGGCCTACCGTTGGCGGTCGCGGAAGGGGGCCGGATGGACCGGAACATACGCACTGTCGACGACGTACTCGCCCTGCTCGACGGGCTGTTCGCACCCGAGGCCGACCGGTGGTCGCAGCGGGGAGCCGGATGGTGGGACGCCTTCTACGCCGACCGCTCCCGGCCGGTGCCGTTCTTCGTGGCGAAGCCGGACGAGAACCTGGTGCGACTGGTGGAGCGGGGGCCGGCCGGCGGGCGGCGTGCGCTCGACCTGGGGTGCGGCGCGGGGCGCAACGCGCTGTACCTGGCGGCGCGCGGCTTCGAGGTCGACGCGGTCGACCTGTCCTCGACGGCCGTCGACTGGGCCCGGGACCGGGCCGGGCAAACCGGGGTGAAGGGTGTGCGGTTCCAGTGCGGGGACGCCTTCGCGCTCGCCGGCACGGAACTCACCGGGCCGTACGACCTCGTGTACGACTCCGGCTGTTTCCACCACCTGCCGCCGCACCGGCGGGTCGGCTACCTGGCGCTGCTGGAGCGGCTCCTGGCCCCCGGCGGCCTGTTCGCCCTGACGTGTTTCGCGGCCGGGGCCGGCGGGATGGGGTCGGAGCTGTCCGACGCCGACTTCTACCGCGAGGGGGCGGGGCTGCGCGGCGGGCTGGCCTACACGCCCGAGGCGCTGCGGGACATCTTCTCCGGGCTGACCGAGGTCGAACTGCGGCGGATGCGGGACGAGCCGGAGGATTCGGAGTGCTTCGGGGAGTCCTTCCTGTGGACGGCGTCGTTCCGGCGGGGGTAGCACCCGTCGGGCTCAGAGCCAGCCCTGGCGGCGTGCCTCGCGGAGGGCCTCCATGCGGTTGCGGGTGCCGGTCTTGCCGATGGCGGCGGAGAGGTAGTTGCGGACCGTGGACTCCGAGAGGTGGAGCCGGGCGGCGATGTCGGCGACGGTCGCGCCGTCCGCCGACGCCCTGAGCGCGTCGCTCTCGCGGGCGGTGAGCGGGCTGGGGCCGGCGCTGAGCGCGGCGGCGGCCAGGGCGGGGTCGACGACGGTCTCGCCGGCCAGGACGCGGCGGATGGCGGCGGCGAGCTCCTCGACCGGCCCGTCCTTCACCAGGAAGCCGGTGGCCCCCGCCTCCATCGCGCGGCGGAGGTAGCCGGGACGGCCGAAGGTCGTGAGGATCAGCACCCGGCACTCGGGCAGCCGGGCGCGTAGGTCGGCGGCGGCGTCCAGGCCGCTGCGGCCCGGGAGTTCGATGTCGAGCAGGGCGACGTCCGGGCGGTGGGCGAGCGCCGCGTCCAGGATCGCGTCACCGGCCGCCACCTGGGCGACGACCTCGATGTCGTCCTCCATCCCGAGCAGCAGGGCGAGCGCGCCGCGCATCATGCCCTGGTCCTCGGCGAGCAGCACCCGCACCGGTCTGCCGGTCATGGGGCCGGGGCGGGGCGGGGAGCGCCGAGCAGCGAGGCCAGCGTCTCCGTGAAGGCCGTCGCCGAGTGGTCGGCGTGCTCGCGGATGCGCGTGGCGACGGCGTCGGCGCCGCCGCCCTCCACGAGCCGGACGAGCCGGTCGATGTCCTGGCCGTGCCCCTCCCGGGTGGACAGATAGAAGTCCGTCGCGTCGTACGCCATGTGGAAGACGTGCTTCTTCACATCGCTCAGCGTCAGGTAGTCGTCATGCGTCTTCGGCGTCGGCTCGGGCGCGCCGACGCACACCGCCGGGGTGCCGGCGCCCCAGGAGTTGACCGCCAGGTGGTAGGTGTCGGTGATGACCAGCCGGTAGCGGGACAGGACCGCCACCAGGTCGCCGATGGTGTGCTCCCCCGGGCGCCGCGCGATGTGGCCGACCGCGTCCGGGACGTCCCGGTCGAACCAGGGCAGCCACTCCAGCGGGGCGCCCAGACGGTCGGACAGGCCCTGGCAGAAGCCCGGCAGCCAGCCGGGGATCGGCGTACGGGCACCGAGGAACACGCCGATCGCACCGCCCTCGGGGACCGACCGGGACCACGGTGTGGTCGGGAGGTGGTCGAGGTCGCCCGGGCGGGAGAGCAGCGCCGCGTCGGAGCCGAAGTGGTCGGTCGTACGGTCCTTGCGGAGGTGCGCGATCTTGGCCGCCGAGAGCGGGTCCCGCACCCAGATCCGGTGACCGCGCGTCACCAGGCGGGTGAACAGCGGCCCGTACTCCTTGTCCTCGTAGTCGGACTGCGTGTTGTGCAGGATGGTCCCGCCGTAGCTGAGGGTCCGGGCGAGCAGTTCGTCCGGCTGGTCCGCCAGCAGCATGGTCCGGTGCAGCAGGGCCCGGGCGGCGTCCCGGTCGGCGGCGAAGCCGAAGTCGAGCAGGCGGTTCGTCGCGTCCTGCTCCAGGTAGTGGCGGGTGTGCAGGAAGTCGCCCCAGAAGACGACCGCGTCGTGGTCGCGGAGGTCGTCGAGGTGCTCGGTCAGCGGCAGGAACCGGAACGGGAAGCCGGTGTCGCGCGCGCACTCCCGCAGGGGCACGGTCTCCGGCGTGTGCAGCGTGTACCAGGTGGCGTCGAGCCCGCCGCCCATACGCCGCCGCAGGGACTCGAACGCCAAGTCGACGGTCAGCATGCCCGTGTTGCGGTACCCGATGTTCGGCGCGGTGATGACGGCGACGCGTGCCATGTGCTCCATTTCCCCTGGCCGTCGGCTTCCCCTAGGGCCTGTCGTCGCCCTGACCGGTGCCGACGCCGCCGACGTGTGACGCGGACCGTCGGCCAACGTACACGCCGGTGACGTCGTGCGGACGTTCCACCCCCTCCGGCCGGACATCGGCCCCCTCTGCCCGGGCGTCGGCCCCCTCTGCCCGGGCGTCGGCCCCCTCTGCCCGGGCGTCGGCCCCCTCCGGCCGGGCGTCGGCCGCGTCCAGGGGGAGTTCGGCCGTGACCGCGAACCCGCCCCTGGCCCGCGGGCCCGCCGTCAGCTTGCCGCCCGCCGCCGCGAGGCGCTCCGTCAGGCCGGTCAGCCCCGTACCGCCGGTGGCCGCCCCGGCCCCGCCTCCGACGAGCGCCTTGCCCCCAACGAGCGCCTCGCCCTCAGCGACCGCCCCGCCTCCGACGACCGCCCCGGCCCCGTCGTCGGCCACGGTCAGCCGCACCCGCTCCCCGGCACCCGACAGGGTGATCTCGCAGCGGTGCGCCCCGCTGTGCCGGACGACGTTGGTGACCGCCTCCCGCACCACCCAGCCCAGCAGCGCCTCGGTCTGCGGCCCGGGCGGGGGGTCGCAGCGGCTGACGACGAGGGTGATGCCCGCCGCCGTCAGCGCCGAGTGCGCCCGGTCGAGTTCGGCGGCGAGGCTGCCCTGCCGGTAGCCGGTCACAGCCTCCCGGATCTCCGTCAGGGCCTGGCGGCCCACGGCCTCGATGTCCGTGATCTGGGCGAGCGCCGCGTCCAGGTCGCGGGCGGCCAGCCGGCGGGCCGCCTCCGACTTCACGACGATCACCGACATCGTGTGCCCGAGCAGGTCGTGCAGGTCGCGGGAGAACCGCAGCCGCTCCTTCTCGACCGCCCGGCGGGCCAGCGCCTCCCGCGCGGCGCGCAACTCGTGCACCGCCTCGGAGAGGCGCATGATCGCGGCCGTCACCATCGTCGAGATCCAGGTGGCGTACGCGATGTCCAGGCCGCCCCAGCCGTCGTGGAAGCAGGCCACCGCACCCGCCAGCACCGCCACCGCCGTACCGGCGGGCCGCAGGTGCGACAGGCGCAGGGCCGCGCCCGTCGCGAGCCCCAGCAGGGGGAAGAACAGCAGCCAGTTGTCGCCGTAGCCGGCGGCGAGCGAGCATGTCACGGCCGTCAGCAGGGCGAGCGCCACACGGGTGGAGCGGGCCTCGCGCTTCTCCTTGTGGAACGAGCGCAGCGCCACGTAGATGTAGAGCGAGTTGAAGGCCAGCAGCCCCAGGCCGCCCATCCACGGGTTCGGCGTGCGGCCCTGGAAGAGGCTGGAGCACGCGCCCAGCCCCAGCAGCAGCCACGGCAGCAGGGTGAGGCCGCTGGGCGGCGGGCCGGGGTGCTCGCCCGCCCGCCGGGCGGCTCGCCACTCCGCCTTCAGGCGCTCCTTGTCGGCCTGGTAGTACCGCTGCCGCTCCCGGCCCTCCCGGGCGGCCGACCGTATGGCCTCGACGCGGCAGTGGACCTCGTGTCTCCAGGACATGTCCCGCCTCCGATCAGAGGTGCGCCGCGCCGCGGCGGTGCGAAGCACAGCGTACGAACCAGTTCATGGCAGCGACGCTACGGACCGGCCGGGGTCCTCCGGCAGAGGCGCTTGTACGGAATCGGGCAGGACAAATGTCATCGCCCGATCGATCTGACGCGGTGTCAGGAGCCTTCACAACTGCGGGGGGCTGGGCTATACAGAGGGCGCAGGACTGGAACGCGTTCCAGTTCGGTGCCAGACGGCCTCGGTGCGGCCGACGGTGCGGACGGCCGTACCGAGGTCTTCCCCACGGCGATCAGGAGCCCCATGCCCATCGACGCAGCCAAGGCGCTCGCCGCCGAACCCCGGACCGGCGAGATCTCCTGGGACCACAAGGACGTGCAGCTCTACCACCTCGGCATCGGCGCCGGAACTCCCGCCACCGACCCCGACGAGCTGCGCTACACCCTGGAGTCCCGGCTGCACGTCCTGCCGAGCTTCGCCACCGTCGCGGGCGCCGGGAAGCCCGGCGTGACCGGCGGGCTGTCCATGCCCGGCATCGACGTCGACCTCGCCCGGGTCCTGCACGGCGGGCAGAGCCTTGAGATCCACCGCCCGCTCCCCGCCGAGGGCCGCGCGACCGCCACCGGGCGGATCGCCGCCGTGTACGACAAGGGCAAGGCGGCCGTCCTCGTCATGCGCACCGACGTGGCCGACGCCGACGGGCCGCTGTGGACCAGCGACGCGCAGATCTACGTGCGGGGGGAGGGCGGCTGGGGCGGCGACCGGGGGCCGTCCGGCCGGCTCGACCCGCCCGCCGGCGCACCGGACCGGACCGTGGAACGGCCCGTGCGCGAGGACCAGGCCCTGCTCTACCGCCTCTCCGGCGACTGGAACCCGCTGCACGCCGACCCGGAGTTCGCCAAGGTCGCCGGCTTCGAGCGGCCCATCCTGCACGGCCTGTGCACCTACGGCATGACCCTCAAGGCGGTCGTCGACACGCTGCTCGGCGGGGACGTGACCCGGGTGCGCTCGTACGCCACGCGGTTCGCCGGGGTCGTGTACCCGGGGGAGACGCTGCGCGTGCGCATGTGGCGTACGGACGGCGCGATCCGGGTCGCCGTCAGTGCCGTGGAGAGGGACGACGCGCCCGTCCTCGCCGACACCGTCGTCGCACACACCTGAGTTCCGCACGCCGTACGAGGGGAGCCGCACCATGCGCGCAGCCGTACTGCACGAGATCGGCCAGGACAAGCTGGAGGTCCTCGACGACGTCGAGGCGGTGGGGTTCGGACCCGGCAAGGTGCGGATCCGGGTGCGCGCGGCGGGGCTGTGCCACTCGGACCTGTCCGCGATGAGCGGGGTGCTGCCGCAGCCCGGGCCGTTCGTGCCCGGGCACGAGGGGGCGGGCGAGATCCTCGAAGTCGGTGAGGGCGTCGGCCACTTGACGGCCGGTGACCGGGTCGTCGTGTGCTGGCTGCCCGCCTGCGGCGCGTGTCCCGCCTGCAAGCGCGGACAGACCGAGCTGTGCCTCGCCGGGTTCATGAACGCGGGCACCCCCAACTTCAGGCGGCCCGGCGGGGACGTCTTCGGCATGGCCGGCACCGGCACCTTCACCGAGGAGGTCGTCGTCGACGCCGGGTGCGCGGTCCCCATACCCGACGACGTGCCCTTCGACATCGCCGCCCTCATCGGCTGCGGGGTGACGACCGGGCTGGGCGCGGCACTCAACACGGCGGACGTGACGGCCGGTTCGTCGGTGGCGGTCATCGGGTGCGGGGGCGTGGGCCTCTCCGTGATCCAGGGGGCCCGGCTGCGCGGGGCCGCCGAGATCGTCGCCGTCGACCCGGTCGTGACGCGACGCGAGGCGGCCTTGCGGTTCGGGGCCACACGGGCCGTGCCCCCCGGCGAACTGGCCGACGCCGGGCAGCAGATCACCGGCGGTGAGGGCTTCGACTACGTCTTCGAGGTCGTCGGCAAGTCGGCCACCGCACGCGCCGCCTACGAGAACACCCGGCGCGGCGGCACCCTCGTCGTGGTCGGGGCGGGCGCCATGGACGACTTCCTCCAGCTGAACATGTTCGAGCTGTTCTTCGACGAGAAGCGGATCCTGCCCTCCATGTACGGCGGCGGGGACATCCTGCGCTCCTACGAACGCACCATCGCCCTGTGGCGCGCGGGCCGCGTCGACCTGGCGGGCCTGATCACCCACCGGGTCCCCTTCGCCGACATCAACGAGGCCCTGGACCAGATGCGGACCGGGACCGCCCTGCGTACGTGCATCGAGATGTGAGGACACCGCCATGCCGCTGCCGCTCCAGGGACTGTCCGCGATCGTCACCGGCGCGGGCCGCGGGCTCGGCCGGGCCGAGGCACGGGAACTGGCCCGGCTCGGCGCCGCCGTGATCGTCAACGACTACGGGCAGCCCGGCCGCGACGGTACGGGCGAGGCCTCCGCCGGACCGGCCGAGCAGGTCGCCGCCGAGATCCGCGCGGCCGGCGGGACCGCGCTCGCGCACACCGGCGACGTCGCCGACTTCCGGCAGGCGCGCGAGCTTATCGAGCTGGCCGTCGCCGAGTTCGGCAAGCTCGACATCCTCGTCAACAACGCGGGCATCCTGCGCGACCGCATGGTGTTCTCGATGGCCGAGGAGGAGTGGGACGCCGTGCTCCGCGTGCACCTCAAGGGGCACTTCAACACCACCCGGTTCGCCGCCGCCCACTGGCGGGAGCGGTCCAAGCGGGCCGGGGAGCCGGTGTTCGGGCGGATCGTCAACACCTCCTCGGAGGCGTTCCTCGCCGGTTCGGCCGGACAGCCCAACTACGCCGCCGCCAAGGGCGGGATCGTCGGCCTCACCACCTCCACCGCCCTCGCCCTCGGCAAGTACGGCGTGACGGCCAACGCCATCTGCCCCCGCGCCCGCACCCGGATGACCGAGGACGTCTTCGCGGGCGTCGAGCAGCCCTCCGGGGGCGGCCTCGACCCGCTCGCCCCCGAGCACGTCGCCCCGCTGGTCGGCTACCTGGCCTCGCCCGCCGCGGCCCGGGTGACCGGGCAGCTCCTCGTGGTGCACGGCGGCATGGTGGCCGTCGTCGAACGGCCCCGGGTCGCCGCCAAGTTCGACAGCAAGCAGGACACCTTCACCTACGACGAGCTGGACGCCGTCCTCGGGCCGTACTACGCGGACCGGCCGGCGGGGGAGACGTTCGCCGCTGCGGAGGTGCTGGGGCTCAGACGCGGGTGAGGAACAGGGAACGGCCCCTCCCGCCGCAGGGCGGGAGGGGCCGTTCACGCGTCGGTGACTGGCGTGCCGTCAGGCCGCAGTCACGGCTTGCTCGGTCTCCGCCACCGGCTTGCGGTGGCGTCCGCGCGGAGCCGTCTCGCTGTCTTGCGTGGAGACCTCGCCACGGTGCCGGCCGTGGCCGGCGGAGATCTCCTGGACGTCATTGCGCGGCTGGTTCGTGCTGGCGTCGCTCATCGGATGGAATTCACCCCGTCAACATGATCTTTCTTACAGCCGGGCGAGTCTAACCGGCCCCCCACACCCCGGATCCAGGCGGCCACGCCAACCGGCACTAGTTCGTTACAAGGCGTCCCAACGGCGCCTGCTGCAACGGGACCGGGCGCGGCGCCGAGGGGGCCGGGGACGGCCCGGGACCTGCCGGGGACGGCCCGGAACCGGCCGGTGAAGGTCCGGGGCCGGCCGGTGAAGGTCCGGGGCCGGCCGGTGAAGGGGGGTGCGGCGGGTGCCCGGAGTGTTCCGGACGCGGGGGCGCCGGTTCCGGCGGGTGCCCCGAGGGCGCCGGCTCCTCGGGGTGGGCCTCGGGCTCCGGATACGGCGGCGCCGCACCGGCCTCCGGCGGCTCGGCCGCTGGCGGACCGACCTGGGCCACACCGCACGGCACGTCCCGCGTCACGAACGGCAGGCGCAGCACCCCGTCCGCCGTCCACAGGCCCGTGCCCGCCAACCACCCCTCCGGCGCCGGGAGGTGGTGCACCCGCCGCTCGGCCGGCCGCCACACGCCGATCCAGCTGCCCGCCGGCCCGTCGACCCGCAGCGCCACCGCACAGCTCTCCGGCGTCAGCATCTGCCCCGGCTGGATCGCGAACGGCGTGACGGAGCAGTCCCGCAGCCGCAGGCACTGCGGGAACCGCACCGGCAGCGTGCTGCCCAGGACCCCCCAGCCCAGCCGGGCCCGCCCGGGCGAGGGCGCGTCCGAGCGGACGATGAGCAGCCCGCTGTCGTGGTCGGCGAGCAGCAGCCGGTCGTCGCTGTCGGCGGCGATCTGCAGCAGCGGCGACACCTCCCCGCCGCGGTCCAGGTCCACCACGACGGCCTTGGTGCGACCGCCGGTCTCCCGGTCCAGGGCCAGCAACCGCGCCGTACGGTCCAGCCACACCCCGCCCGAGCAGCGGCCGGGCAGCTCGGCCAGCCGCTCGGGCCCGAAGGCGCCGCCCGCCACCAGCCACACCGACGTCGAGCGCGGCCCGACGGCGAGGGCGTACGCCTTCTCGCCCCCGGGCACCGGCGGCAGCAGCCGCAGCCGGGCGGAGTCGTCCGGGCACTCGACCGCGCCCAGGGGCAGCTCACCGGTGCCGGGCCCGGTCGGATACAGCAGGGAGAAGGCGTGCCGCCGGGCCACCAGCCGGTGGATGAGGACCCGCCCGTCCCCCATCGGCTGCACTTCGGTGCCGGGCTCCTCCGGCTGGTTGCGGGGCAGGGGTACCGCGTAGGGCTCCGGGCCGTCGAGGGTCCAGCGCTCCGGGAACCAGGAGTCGCCGGCCGAGGCGAGGCGTGCGGCGTAGGCACCGTCCACGGTGAGCGTGCAGCCCGCCGGCGCCGCCCCGTCCTCGTGTCCCGCCGAAGGCTCGATCGCACAGGCCGTCATCGTTCGGTCACCTCCAGTGACGAACGTAGTTTTCGCACGAACGGGCGGGGAATTCCCTGGCGCCCCACTTCACACATAAGGGTGTTCCAGGAACGATTCGCCTGAGGAAAAGGGGGCGATTGTGCTGAGCGGGGCGATGGGTGCCGGGAGCGGGCGGTGGCGGTTCAACGCCACAGATCAGACGGGTAGCCTTGCACCCGTGCCCCGTCTGTCTGAAGTCATCGCCGCGCTGGAGAACCTGTGGCCCGCCGAGCGGGCCGAGTCCTGGGACGCGGTCGGCACGGTCGTGGGCGACCCGGACCAGGAGGTCACGCGGGTGCTGTTCGCCGTCGACCCGGTCCAGGAGATCGTCGACGAGGCGGTGAAGCTGGACGCCGACCTGCTCGTCACCCACCACCCGCTCTACCTGCGCGGCACGACGACGGTCGCGGCGACGCACTTCAAGGGCCGCGTCGTCCACACGCTCATCAAGAACGACATCGCGCTGCACGTCGCCCACACCAACGCCGACACCGCCGACCCGGGTGTCTCCGACGCCCTCGCCGGCGCCCTGGACCTCAGGGTCACCGGGCCGCTCGTGCCGGACCCCGCCGACCCCGAGGGACGCCGGGGCCTGGGCCGCGTCTGCGCCCTGGACCATCCGCTGACCGTCCGCGAGTTCGCCGCCCGGGCCGCCGAGCGGCTGCCCGCCACCGCGCAGGGCGTCCGCGTCGCCGGCGACCCCGAGGCGCTGGTGCGCACGGTCGCCGTCAGCGGCGGCTCCGGCGACAGCCTCTTCGACCACGTCCGCGCGGCGGGCGTCGACGCCTTCCTCACCGCGGACCTGCGCCACCACCCGGCGGCCGAGTTTCTGGCGGATCGCGCCCACAGCCCCCTCGCGCTGCTCGACGCGGCGCACTGGGCCACCGAGTGGCCCTGGTGCGAGCTGGCCGCGAGCCAGCTCGACGAGATCTCCGACCGGCACGGATGGGACCTGCGCGTCCACGTCTCGAAGACGGTCACCGACCCCTGGACCAGCCACTCACCGTCACCTGGAGCCCCCAACTGAACGCCGCGCCCGCCGACCAGATCCGCCTCCTCGACGTCCAGGCCCTCGACGTCCGCCTCCAGCAGCTCGCGCACAAGCGGAAGTCGCTGCCCGAGCACGCCGAGATCGAGTCGCTGACCAAGGACCACACCCAGCTGCGCGACCTGCTCGTGGCCGCGCAGACCGAGGAGAGCGACACCGCCCGCGAGCAGACCAAGGCCGAGCAGGACGTGGACCAGGTGCGCCAGCGCGCCACCCGCGACCAGCAGCGCCTGGACTCCGGCGCCGTCACCTCCCCCAAGGACCTGGAGAACCTCCAGCGCGAGATCGCCTCCCTCGCCAAGCGGCAGGGCGATCTGGAGGACGTGGTGCTGGAGGTCATGGAGCGCCGGGAGTCCGCGCAGGAGCGGGTGGCCGAGCTGACCGAACGCGTCGCCTCCGTCCAGTCGAAGATCGACGACGCGGCCGCGCGCCGCGACGCGGCCCTCGAGGAGATCGACGGGGAGACCGCCACGGTCACCAAGGAGCGCGAGGTCATCGCCGGGTCCGTCCCCGCCGACCTGCTCAAGCTCTACGACAAGCTGCGCGAGCAGCAGGGCGGCATCGGCGCGGCGAAGCTGTACGCGCGCAGCTGCCAGGGCTGCCGGCAGGAGCTCGCCATCACGGAACTGAGCGAGATCCGCAAGGCGGCGCCCGACACGGTCATCCGCTGCGAGAACTGCCGCCGCATCCTGGTGCGCACGTCCGAGTCCGGTCTCTAGGCCTCCGGGGAGCCGTTGCGGTGCGGGAGTTCATCATCGAGGCCGACGGCGGGTCGCGGGGCAACCCGGGGCCGGCCGGCTACGGGGCCGTGGTCGGCGACGCGGCGACGGGGGAGACCCTGCGGGAGACCGCCGAGTACATCGGCGTCGCCACGAACAACGTCGCCGAGTACCGCGGCCTCCTCGCCGGCCTGCACGCCGCCCACGCGCTGGACCCGGCCGCGACGGTCCACGTCCGGATGGACTCCAAGCTCGTCATCGAGCAGATGTCGGGCCGCTGGAAGATCAAGCACCCCGACATGAAGCCCCTGGCGGCGGAGGCGGCCCGGGTCTTCCCGCCCGGGCGCGTCACCTACACGTGGATCCCCCGCGCCGAGAACAAGCACGCGGACCGCCTGGCCAACGAGGCGATGGACGCCGGGGCCAGGGGGGAGCAGTGGTCGGAGCCGGCGTCGACGGCTGAGCTGGACACGGTGGCCGGGGTTGCCGGGGGTGGCGGGGCCGTGCGTGCCGGGGTTGCCGGGGGCGGCGGGGCCGTACGTGCCAGGGTTGCCGGGGGCGGCGGTGAGGCTGCACCTGCCGGGGACGGCGCCGGCGCCGCACCTGCCGGGGCTGCCGGGGGCGCTGGCGGGGCCGCGCCTGTTGGGGGTGGCGGCGGCGCCGTACCTGCCGGGGTTGCCGGGGCCGGCGGCGGGGCCGCACCTGCCGGGGCTGAGACTCGCACGGACAAGGCCGCACCTGCCGGGGCTGAGACTCGCACGGACAAGGCCGCACCTGCCGGGGCTGCCGGGGGCGCCGGCGAGGCCGTAACCGGCGAGACCGCACCCGGCGAGACCGCACCCGGCGATGCCGCATCCGCCGAGACCGCATCCGCCGAGACCGCATCCGCCGAGACCGCACCCGACGAGACCGCATCCGCCGAGACCGCACCCGACGAGACCGCACCCGACGAGGCCGCATCCGCCGATGCCGACACCCGCGCGGACAAGGCCGCCGCCGACACCCGTGCCGCCAAAGCCGTGGCCGCGCCCGGCTGGGCCCCCGCCGACATGGGCGCGCCCGCCACCTTCGTCCTGCTCCGGCACGGCGAGACCCCGCTCACCCCGCAGAAGCGCTTCTCCGGCAGCGGCGGCACCGACCCCTCCCTCTCCGACGCCGGCCGGGAGCAGGCCGAGCGGGCCGCCGCGCTGCTGGCCCGGCGGGGCACGATCCAGGCGGTCGTGTCCTCGCCCCTCACCCGGACCCGCGAGACCGCCGGCATCGTCGCGGCCCGGCTCGGGCTCGACGTGGAGATCGAGGACGGGCTCCGCGAGACCGACTTCGGCGCCTGGGAGGGACTCACCTTCGCCGAGGTGCGCGAGCGCCACCCGGACGACCTGAACGCCTGGCTGGCCTCCCCGGACGCCGAACCCACCGGCGGCGGCGAGAGCTTCGCGGCGACCGCCACCCGGATCGCCGCCACCCGCGACAAGCTGATCGCGGCGTACGCGGGCCGCACGGTCCTGCTCGTCACCCACGTGACCCCGATCAAGACGTTCGTCCGGCTCGCCCTCGGCGCCCCGCCGGAGTCGCTGTTCCGCATGGAACTGTCGGCCGCGTCCCTGTCGGTCGTCGCCTACTACGCGGACGGCAACGCCAGCGTCCGCCTCCTCAACGACACGTCCCACCTGCGCTGAGCGCCGCCGCCGCACGGGCCAGCGCCTCGACGCGCCCCCAGTCGCGGCCCGCCACCGCGTCCTGCGGCAGCATCCAGCTCCCGCCCACACAGCCGACGTTGGGCAGCGCCAGATAGTCCGGGGCGGAGGCCGGGCCGATGCCGCCCGTGGGGCAGAACCGCGCCTGCGGGAGCGGCCCCGACAGCGACTTCAGATACGCCGTACCGCCCGCGGCCTCGGCCGGGAAGAACTTCATCTCCCGCACCCCGCGCTCCAGCAGCGCCACGACCTCGGACGCCGTCGACACCCCCGGCAGGAACGGCACGCCCGATGCCCGCATCGCCTCCACCAGGGCGTCCGTCCAGCCGGGACTGACCAGGAACCGGGCACCCGCGGCCACCGCCTCCGTCACCTGCGCGGGGCTGACGACCGTCCCGGCGCCGACCACCGCCCCCGGCACCTGACCGGCGATCGCCCGGATCGCCTCCAGCGCCGCGGGCGTCCGCAACGTCACCTCGATCGCGGGCAGCCCGCCCGCGACCAGCGCCCGCGCCAGCGGTACGGCATCGCCGGCCTCCTCGATGACGACGACGGGGACGACGGGCGCGAGATCCAGCACGGAGGCGGGCAGGGGAGAGGAGGCCATGGCGTCATACTGCCGCTCGCCGAGCACCCTGCGCAAAGGTCATTGCACTACGCGCAACGCATGCTGGTAGGCAACGCATGCTGGTAGGTGCTAATGAACCTCGTCCACCAGCACGTCCAGCGACCACGCCTGCCCCGCCTTCCCGGGCGCCGCCGCCTCCACGACGTATCCGAGGTCCCGGAGCACCTCCACCAGCTCGGCCGGAGACCCCGGGGCCGCCCCGGCGGTCAGCAGACCGCGCACGATCCGCCCCTTCGTCGCCTTGTTGAAGTGGCTGACCACCTTCCGGGTCGGCGCGTGCAGCACCCGCACGGTCGCCGTCCGCCCGGCCACCTCGCCCTTCGGCTTCCAGGCGGCGGCGTACGCGGCCGACCGCAGATCCAGCACCAGCCCGCCCCCGGCCAACTCCGGAAGCACCGACGCCATCGGCGTACGCCAGTGCGCGCCCAGCGCACCCAGACCCGGCAGCTTCACGCCCATCGAGCACCGGTAGGACGGGATCCGGTCCGTCACCCGGACCGCCCCCCACAGCCCGGAGAACACCAGCAGCGACCGCGCGGCACGCCGCTTGGCGGCCGCGTCGAGGGACGCGAGACCGAGCGCGTCGTACAGCACGCCGGTGTAGATCTCCCCGGCCGGACGCGCCCCCGCCGTCCGCAGCTCCGCGTTCTTCGCGACCTCGCCCCGCAGCCCCTCGCTCAGCCCGAGCACCTCGCGCGCCTTGTCCTCGTCGCCGGAGCACAGCTCGACCAGCTCGGTGAGGACGGCCTCCCGGGCCTCGGCGAGCCCCGGCAGGGACAGCGACTCCGGCTTCAGCGGCGCACCACGACCGGACGATGCCTTTCCTTCGGACGGCGGCAGCAGGACAAGCACGCGTACTCCTTCGATCGAACTCCGCCGACAGCGTACGGGGCCTCAGACACGCGCCCGTCCGAGGGCGCGGACCAGGCCGTCGGCGTCGTCGGCGTGGAAGCGGACGACCCGTACCTCGCGGCGCCGGCCGAGGAAGGTGACGTGGGTGACCGGCTCGGTCAGTTCGAGCGTGACGGTGGTCTGGGAACCGACCTCGACGTCCAGCTCGCCGTCGGCCCGCTCGTGCGTCATCCGCAGCTCGCGCCGCACGGAGGCGATCCGCTCCAGCGGCACGCGCAGATCGACGTGCACGTACCGCCGGATCCGCAGCGAGCCGTCCTCCAGCACGTGCGGGCGGACGACGGACGAGGCGTGCAGCCCGACGACGGCCACGACGCCGTACACGTCCAGGAAGAGGAACACCGCGTGCACGGTCGGGAAGTCCCGCAGCAGCACCGACATCGCCACCGTCTCGATCACGCACACGAACGCGAACCCGGCCATCATCGCGCCCTGCCCGCGCGCGTACCCGAAGGCCCGGCCGTGCTTCGTGCCGTGCGTACGCCGCGCCGCCCACAGCAGCAGACTCACCAGCACCCGCACCTCGTGCCGGACCAGCAGCCGCGCGGTCCTCATCGCCGCTCCTCGGCGAGGATCCGCAGCGTACGGCGCATCGCCTCCGCCTGCGCCGGGGCCAGGTCGTCGTAGAAGGCGCGCAGGACGCTGTCGTCCTGGTCGAGCTCCCCGACCTCCGGGAACAGCCCCGGGGGAATGCAGCCGGCGAGCGCCCGGGCCGCCTCCTCGACCCGAGGGTCGTCCGGCGCGGCGTCGGCGAGCGCGTCGAGCAGCGCGTACGCCGCACCGGCCCGCGCCACGGCCGCCGGACTGCCCAGCGCCTCTCCGACCGACGACACCATCCGCTCCCGGGCCTCCGCAGGCATGGAGGTCTCCAGGAAGGCGATGATCTCGCGGTCCTTGGCGGCCATGGGACTGTCCGACAGATGGGCGGTCCCGGCGAACAGCGCGGCCAGCTCGGGCGACACGGGCCCCTCCGCCGGCAGCCCGCCCTCCGCCTCCAGCAGCGCACGCAACCGTCCTCGCCGCTCCCGAATGGCCTCCTCCTGCCGCGCCAGATCCTCGTCCAGCTCGGTCAGCACCTCGACCAGGTCCTTCCCGGCGTCGTCCGCGAGCACGTCCCGCACCTCGGCGAGCCCCAGCCCCAGCTCCGTCAGCCGCCGGATCCGCGCCAGCGCGACGGCGTGCCGCAGCCCGTACTCCCGATACCCGTTGGCCCGCCGCTCCGGCTCGGCCAGCAGCCCCAGCTGGTGATAATGCCGCACGGCCCGCGTGGTCACGCCGACAACGCCGGCCAGTTCTCCGATCCGCATGCCACCAGTGAAGACGTTGACGTTGCGGCAGGGTCAAGCACGCACGGTCGGGGGAAGCGCAGCGTTCTCGCCGGCTGTTCCCTCTGCGATGCCCCATGCTGCTCTTGCCGAGCAGCGATGGAGGAGGGGATCTCGCCGTGACACCGGACCCGTACACGCAGAAGCTGCTGCTGGACTGGTTCGTCGACCTGGAAACCCCGGAGGGCTTCCGGGCCGAGCTCGTGGAAGGGGACCTCGTCCTCACACCGCTGCCGGACGGGCACCATGAGCACTGCATCAGCCGGATCGTGCGCCAGCTTCACCTCCGCTCAGAAATCGACATCCAGTTCTCCGGGAACAAGGGGCTGAAGCTGAACAGCGCAGCCGGCCGGGCCCAGGACCATGTGGTCCCGGACGGCACGGTCGTCGCCCGAGCGCCACGGCTCTTCCGTGGGGCGCCTCCCTGGATGCCCTGCGAGGGAGTCACCATGGTGCTGGAAGTGACCTTCACCAGGCCGGAGATCGACCGGGTGGCCAAACGCCGCTGTTACGCCCGTGGCGGCATCCCTCTCTACCTGCTCGTGGACCGGGACGCAGGCTCTACGACGCTGTTCAGCGAGCCGGAGCGCGACGACTGCTGTCGTCTCTCCACCGCGGCCTTCGGAAAGCGGCTCGCACTCCCCGAACCCTTCGCCTTCGACCTGGACACAGCGGACTTCCTCTGATCCCCTGGGCCCGGGGGTGGGTCATGGGGATACGGGAACAGGCCAGCTGGACCAGAGCCCGACTGGGCCGGGCCGGGCCGCCCCTGGACCTGCTCACCGCCCACTTCGATCAGCACACCTACGCGCCCCACGCTCACGACGAGTTCACGGTCGGTGTCACCGTCGGCGGGTCCGAGGTCATCGCCTACCGGGGCGGGCACATCCACTCCTACCCCGGCTCGATCGTCGTCCTGGAACCCGGCGAGATGCACACCGGCGGACCGGCCGCCGCCGACGGCTACGCCTACCAGGCCCTCTACGCCGAACCGGCCCTGCTCCGCGACGGCACCCTCGGCGGCCTCCCGCACTTTCGCGACCCCGTCCTGCACGACCCGGAACTCGCCGCCGCCCTGCGCGCCGCCCACACCGACATCAGCGCCCGCCCCGACCCGCTGGAGGCCGAGTCCCGGCTGCCCTGGCTGCTCACGGCCCTGGCCCGCCGCCACTCCACGGCCCGGGCGAGCGACGACACCCTGCCCGGCGCGGACCACATCGCCAGGACCGTCCGCGACCGCCTCGCGGACGAGATGCTGGACCCGCCCTCCCTGGCCGACCTCGCCACCGACCTGGGCCTGTCCCGCTACCAGCTCCTGCGCGCCTTCCGCACCACCACCGGCGTGCCGCCGTACGCCTGGCTCGCCCAGCACCGGGTGGCCCGGGCCCGCCGCCTCCTGGAAACCGGCCTGCGCCCCGCCGAGGTCGCCGGTCTCGTCGGCTTCGCCGACCAGGCGCACCTCACCCGCTGGTTCCGCCGCGTGCTGGGCGTGACCCCGGCGGCGTACCGCAACAGCGTTCAAGACACGACGGGCTGAGACGGCCGAGACTCGGCGCATGACTGCACGCGGCTGGTTCCTGTTCGCCCTGATGGGCGTGGTCTGGGGCGTCCCCTATCTGCTGATCAAGGTGGCGGTGGGCGAACTGTCCCCGTCGGCGGTGGTGTTCGCGCGCTGCGCGCTCGGCGCCGCCCTCCTCCTCCCCTTCGCCCTGCGCCAGCCGGGCCTGGTACGCACCGTGCGGACGCACTGGAAGCCGATGCTGGCGTTCGCCGTGATCGAGATCGTCGGCCCCTGGTACACCCTGACCGACGCCGAACGCCACCTCTCCAGCTCCACCGCGGGCCTGCTGATCGCGGGCGTACCGATCGTCGCGGTCCTTCTCTCCCGCTTCTTCGGCACGGCGGAGTCCCTCGGCGCCCGCCGCGTCACCGGCCTCGCGCTGGGCCTCGCCGGCGTCGGCGTCCTCACCGTGCCGCACCTGACCGGCGGCGACGCCTTCTCCCTGGCGGAGGTCCTGCTGACGGTCGTCGGCTACGCCACGGCCCCCCTGATCGCCGCCCGCCACCTCAAGGACGTCCCGACCCTGCACCTCATCACGCCCTGCCTGGCCCTGGCCGCCCTGGTCTACGCCCCCGCGGCCGTCGCCTCCCGCCCCGCGACGCTCCCCTCGCCCGAGACCCTCACCGCCCTCGCGGCCCTCGGCGTGGTCTGCACGGCCATCGCCTTCGTGGCGTTCCTGGAACTGATCAAGGAGGCCGGCCCGACCCGCGCGTCGGTCATCACGTACGTCAATCCGGCGGTCGCGGTGGCGGCCGGCGCCGTCTTCCTGGACGAGCACCTGACCCCGACGGTGCTGGCCGCCTTCGCCCTGATCCTGGCCGGCTCGGTCCTGGCCACGGCCGCGGCGCCGAAGCCCGCGCCACGCCGGGTACCATGGTCGACACGGCAGACGAGCCGGGCGGACGGCCGCGTGGAGTCCCCCTGACGGGGAGCTTCCCGAGGAACGTCCGGGCTCCACAGGGCAGGGTGGTGGCTAACGGCCACCCGGGGTGACCCGCGGGACAGTGCCACAGAAAGCAAACCGCCCGGCGCTCAGGCGCCGGGTAAGGGTGAAACGGTGGTGTAAGAGACCACCAGTGCCTGGGGTGACCCAGGCAGCTAGGTAAACCCCACCCGGAGCAAGGTCAAGAGGAGACACCCCGGTGTCTCTGCGCGGACGACCGAGGGCTGCCCGCCCGAGTCCGCGGGTAGACCGCACGAGGCCGGCGGCAACGCCGGCCCTAGATGGATGGCCGTCGCCCGGGGCTCCGCGAGGAACCCCGGGAACAGAACCCGGCGTACAGCCCGACTCGTCTGTCTTCTCCGCACTGTGTTGCCGCCGCGATCGGCTTCCTCAGTGTTTGCCACCACGCAACCGAGACGGAGAAGCCACTTCCCTCGATGGCGTCCGGCTCGGGCCTGCCAGTCGCAGGCCCTCGAGCTGGCCCGGTCCGATGTCCGAGCCGTGCACGTCGACCGCGTACCAGCCGTCCTCACCGGTACGGACCGCTCGCCCGACCCCCTGCCAGCGCGGCCGTCTACCCGAATCCCTTGAGATCGCCAACAGTTCCCCCAGGGCCGTTGCGATCTCCTCGCGCCCCCCACCTGTTGTTCCCCCTATTGGTCTCAGTTCGAGGGATCCATGGAGCGAAGAAGTTCGAGCAGCCCCTGCGCCGGCAGCAACTGGTCGTCGGTGACGGGATCCGGGCTGAAGTGCATGAGGCTGTTGCGGAATTGGCGGCACTCCTCGAGCGCAGTCAGGAAGTACTCCTGGTCGATGGCCCAGCCCAGGGCGGCCCAGTTCTCGGGCACCTTGAGCAGGTGACCGTACGCTCCGAACGTCAAGTTCGCGGCGGAGTTCACCCGGGATGCGCGCCGTGCGGGAACCACCGCGCGGATGCGATCGAGCGGGATGCACCGGTCGACCACACGCCGCAGCCGCTGCTCGATCTCCTCGACGAGCACGAAGGGGCGTACGCGGGTCCCGAACTGAACCGTCAGGTCGGCCGCCGTGACCAGACCGCAGACCTTATGGTCGCGGTCCCGTACGAGCACGAACCCGGACTGCTGGACGGTGCCGATCCAGTCCAGCAGGTCGTCCGAACGGTCGGCCTCCTGGCCCCTGACCGTGGCGGATTCGAGGCTTGCGTGGGGATCGGCCATGTGGGCGCGCCCGATCGACTCCCAGCTGACGACGCCGCGCAGTCGCCCGTCCTCGTCGAGGACGGGAAGCTGGCTGTAGCCCCGCAGCACCATGAGCGTCATGGCGGTCTTCAGGTCGGCTCCCACCCTCACGAACTCGGGCATACGGTTCGCCGATTCGAGATTGCTCACGCGGTAGGCGACGGTCTGTGTCTCGACCTCGCCGTCGGCCTCGACGACACCATGGGGCACCGCCGTGGTGTCCGTGAACCGGGTCACGGCGCTGGTTCCGGAGGCGTCCGGCTCGGCGCCGCCCGCCAATACGGCGATCTTGCTGTCGATGCTGCCTTCGGTGAAGGGCGGCACGGTCACCAGTCCGCGCTGGTCGAGATCGTTCTTGATCTGCTCGACGGCGGCCGGATACCTGCGCTGGACGCCCCAGACGGCGAGGAAATCCCGGATGGACAGCGTGAGCGGTTCGTCCGCGGCGCGGCGGCGCACCTCCTCGTACAGTTTGGTGGGTTCCGTCAGGCTGGCGGCGAACTCGTCGGCGTCAGGCCGTCCCGGGTCGGGCTTGCCCTCGGCGAGGGCCGCTATGCGCTCCGCCGCCGCGAACCTGCTGAGTTCGAAGACGGTCAGCAGCGACCCCATGCTGTCGAGCAGATCGGGCTGGATCGACTGCCGGTCGATGTCCTTGACCAGCCACTCCACCCGGCGGATGTGACGCGGACCGTCCGCGGCCTGCGCCTGGTGCTCGTAGCCGCCCGTGACCCGGCCCACGGCCACCCGCCACGATTTGAGCGGCAGGACGACGAAATCCCCGGGCTGTATCTCATGCACGAAGCGGTAGAGCTGGCCGGTCCAGTTTCCGACCGTGTAGGGGCCCTCGTCGGGATAGGCGGCCGCCACGGCGGCCTTCATGTCCTCGCGGGTGGTGAGGTCGGTCAGGTCTCCCAGTTCGTGCCACCCGGCCAGGAGCACCCCTTCTTCCAGGGCCGCATGCTCCCTCTGACCGTTCTCTCCCGCCCGTACCACCCAGGCCCGCATGCCGTGCCTCCCCGTATGAACATGACGCCCGATCGCGCAGCGTGCTCATGTATAGCGTCCAGTGTTCAGCCACCCGCCGATTCAAGCCAGGTCGGGAACGGGACCATCGCCTCTCCTTCACCGACCGCCTCCGCCGTGACACTGCCCGTAAACTGATCGACAGCAGTGCGGCCGGGGGGCCGTGACATGAGCGTGGGGGTACGAGGGCGCCGATGGAGCCGCTGGACGCCGACAAGGACCCCCGTGTGCTGGGGCCTTTCGAACTGCTCGCACGGCTGGGGGAGGGCGGCATGGGTGTGGCCTATCTGGCCCGCCGGATCCCGCTGGACGGACTCACGGACGAGCTGACCGCGACGTACCACCTGGTCGAGCCCGACGAGGGCGCGGACGCCGCGGAGCCGCGGCTCGCCGTGGTCAAGATGATCCAGCCGCACCTACTGGACAAGCCGGGGGCCAGGAAGCGGTTCGACAGGGAGATCGACACGATCCGGGCCGTCGTCAGCGACCGGGTACCGGCACTCCTCGCGGCCGACACCGACGCGTCGGAACCGTGGTTCGCCATGGACTACATCGCGGGTCCGTCGCTGCACCGGATGGTGAAGGAGTCCGGCACGTTCTCCGTGGGCCCGTACGCCGCCCTGGGCCTCCACCTGGTGGACGCCCTGCGCGCCATCCACGGCACGGGGCTGCTGCACCGCGATCTCAAGCCGGACAACGTCGTACTGGGCCCGCACGGCCCGGTCGTCCTGGACTTCGGGCTGGCCACCCTCATCGAACGACGGACCAGCCAGGCGATCACCGGCCCCGGTGAAGCCTGGGGGACCAAGAAGTACATGTCCTACGAGCAGCTCCACAACTTCCCGAGCGCCAAGGAACCCACCGACGTGTACGCGCTCGGTGCCACGCTGTTCTTCGCGCTGACCGGCAGGCCGCCCTACCCGGAGGAGCCCCTCCTCACCCCGCCGCACTGGAACGGCGTCGGCGCGGACTTCCGCCCGCTGCTCGCGCAGATACTGGTGGACATCCCCGGCCTGCGTCCGGACCTTGACAGGGTGGACATGGGGCTGCGGGCCCTCCTTCACGAAGCGGGGCTGACCCAGGACCTGGCGTTCGAGCAGCTGAAGGTGCTCGTGGCGGAGGCCGGCCTGGCTCCGGAGCTGCCTCCTGAGGCACGCTCGGGCGGTGTCGATCCGGCGGTGCGGGATCTGGCTCAGCGGGCGGTCGATGCGGGGGCCGCGCCCGACGCGCCGTGGGCCGGGGGCACGCCCGTGGACCTGTCGAGTGGTGGCGCGGGTTTCTTCGGCATCGTCGACACCGACGACATCGAGCTGGCCGTGGATGCCGCCGAGGACGGCGTACCGGCCGGGTACAAACCGACGGTCGTCGACCAGCCCGAGGCGCAGCCCGCCGAACCACTTCCCGCGCCGAACCCACCGGACGAGGTCCCCGAGGCGCCTCCCGCCGAACACCCCGACCCCACCAGCTACCCCCTCCAGCCTCCGCGGCCGGCCGAGGAACAGCCCGCGGCTGCCCCGCCCCGTGCCGCATTGCGCGTGGCCGAGCGGCTGCGGAAGGCCTACGCGCACAGCGGCAGGCTGTAGCAGCGCGGACGGCGCGACCGCAGGCCGGCGAAGTCGGCAGGACACGCGGCCCCTCACGCCGTGCCCGGCCTGATCGCCAAAGCCCTGAGCCGTCCCACGTAAGCCTCCCACCTCACCTCTTCGGAGCCCTAGGCTTCACGGGGACGCCCTGCCCCGGCGGCATCGGCCACACTCGGCTTCATCGCCGCAGGACGTTCCCCGTACGACCCGAAAGGACCCGCACACATGCCCGACACCGCGCCCGGCAGCACTGAGGACCGCCCCGCCGCCCAGGCCATGGCGCAACCCGAAGGAGCTCCGCCCGCCGGCACGGTGATCGAGGTGCGGGACGAGGAGTGGATGGTCCGCAGCAGCGACGAGGTGCGCCCTGGCGAGTTCGTGATCGAGGCGGTCGGAGCGTCCGAGCTGGTGCGCGGCCAGGAGGCCCGGTTCCTCGTGCCCACGATGGACCAGCCGCGGATCCTGCTCCCCGAGGACACCGAGCTCATCGGCGACCGCTCGCCGCACTTCCGGCGCAGCCGCCTCTTCCTGGAGGCCGTGCTCCGCAAAACCCCGCTCCCGCAGACCGAACGCCGGCTGGCGCTGGCCGACGGCTTCCTCCTCGACCGCATGGACTACCAGCTGCGGCCCGCCGCGAAGGCCCTGGCGAACCCGCTGCGGCCACGGCTCCTGATCGGTGACGTCGTGGGGCTCGGCAAGACCCTGGAGATCGGGGTGCTGCTCAGCGAGCTGATCCGGCGCGGCCGGGGCGAGCGCATCCTCGTCGTCACGCCGGCTCCCGTGCTCGAACAGTTCCAGCACGAGATGTGGACGCGCTTCTCGCTGCCCCTGGTGCGGCTCGACAGCGCCGGCATCGCCCGGATCGAGCGGAAGATCCCGGCGGGCCGCAACCCGTTCACGTACTTCAAGCGCGTGATCATCTCCATGGACACGCTCAAGAACCCCAAGCGCTACCGCCCCTGGCTGGAGCACATCCGCTGGGACGCGGTGGTCATCGACGAGTCCCACAACCTCATCAACCAGGGCAGCGACCGGCGCGCCCTCGCCGACCTCCTGGCCGAGCGCACCGACGCCCTCGTACTGGCCAGCGCGACCCCCCACAACGGCGACATGCAGGCCTTCACCGGCCTGATCCGCCTCCTCGACCCCATGGCGGTCAAGGACCCCCGCAATCCCAAGGCCGAAGAGCTGGACCATCTGATGCTGCGCCGCACCAAGGTCAGCGCCGAGGTCGCGGCGCAGCTCAAGGACCACTGGGCGCCGCGCGGCGGCTCCCATCCGGTGCGCTGCCAGGCGAGCGAGCTGGAGGAGGAGGTCTTCCAGGAGCTGGCCGAGCACTGGCTCAAGCAGCCCGACGCCCAGGCCGGTACGGAGGACAGACTGTTCCCGTACGTCCTGCTCAAGTCGTTCCTCTCCTCGCACCGGGCCCTGTTCGTCACGGCCCGCCAGAGGCTCGCCAAGACGGGCCACCGCCTCCCCGACGGACACAAGATCGTTGACGTGCCCCCGGCCGACGTCGAGGCATGCACGCCCGAGGCCGCCTCCCTCCTGCGTCTCATGGAGCTTGCCCGAGCCATCGACCGCGCGGCCGGCGGGGAGGACGGGCTGACCGCCACGTCCAAGCTCGCGGGACTGGTCGAGGAGCTGCGCCGCATCGGCGTGGGGGCGGGCAACGTGCCCCGGGCGGTCGTCTTCTCCGAGCGCCGCGAGACCCTCGACTGGCTGGGCGAGGTGCTCCCCCCACTGCTGGGCTGGAAGAAGAAGGACGACGCCAAGGCCGCCGTCAAGGTGCTGCACAGCACCGGCGTCTCGGACAAGGTGCAGATGGAGTACGTCGACGAGTTCGCCCGCGCGGGCGGCGACGTCCGTCTGCTGCTCACCGGCGACGGCGCCTCCGAGGGCGTCAACCTGCACCGCCAGTGCCACCACCTGATCCACTGGGATCTGCCCTGGAGCCTGATCAGGGTCGAGCAGCGCAACGGCCGCATCGACCGCTACGGCCAGACCGAGCCGCCCGAGTTCCGCGCGATGATCCTCGAGTCGTCTGTCGAGGGCGCGCTCGACGACACCGATATCGCCGAGAAGGTCCTCGCCCGTGAGGCCAGGGTGCACGCCGTCCTCGGCGCCGTGGAGGCGGCGACGAGGGAGAACGACGGCGACCTGGAGGAGAAGCGCGTCATGGAGGCGCTGCTCAAGGGTGAGGCGCCGCAGGAGGCCGTGGCGGACCTGGAGTCCGTTCCCCTGGACGAGGGTGTCACCCCGGCGGACCTGCCGCTCGCGCAACAGCTGAACGCCGAGTTCGGTGCGGACGGCGATCCGTTCGAGGACGCCGACTTCGACTTCGACACGGACTACGACGGCGACGCGGGCTTCGATTTCCACGAGGCCCCCGACACCCCGGGCGCCCCGCAGGAGGAGCCGGCCCCCGCCGCCCAGGCCGCCGCCCATTCTCCCCTCCACCAGGTCGAGGAACTGCGCCTGTTCAAGGACCGCCGCGAATACGTCCTCGCCGGCCTCGCGGAACTGGCCGACCTGGAACCCTTCCGCCTGGACACCACCGTGAACGGCACCGACCTCAGCTTCGACACCCCGGACGACCTCGCCGACCGGCTCGACGTGCTGCCCGCCGGCTACCTGCGCGACCAGGGCATCACCCGCCGTATGAAGCTCACCTTCAGCAAGAAGGACGCGGCCGACTCCCTGAAGCGGGCCCGCGAGGACGCCGATTCCTCCTCCCTGTGGCCGGACGCCCACTACGTCGGCGAGCTGCACCCGGTCATGGAGTGGATCACCGACAAGGTCCTGGTCCAGCTGGGCCGTCAGCAGGCGCCGGTGATCCAGGTGGACCGCACCCGCCTGCCCGAGCCGGTGTTCCTCACCCAGGGCGTGTGGTCCAATAAGGACGGGCGGCCGACGGTCGTCGCCTGGCTGGCCGTTGACCGGCTCGGCCGACCGGACGGGGAGCCCCGGGTCAGGGAGCTGACCCGCACCCTCCTCGCCGACCTCGGCCTGGGCCCGGACATGCCCGACCACTTCGCCGAGGGCGACCCGGCGGCGCTCCGCCGCCACGTGCGCGAGGCCGTTGAGGCCACCCGCCGCGAGATGAGGCTGCGCCGCGAGGACGCGGAGAAGCTGGTCGACCGCCCCCTGCGCGAGTACGAGAAGAAGGTCGGCCTCTGGCGCGCTCAGACCCTCCCCGGTTTCAGCGGCGGACGCACGGCCCGCGACCGTGCCGCCGAGAACCTCGAAGAGGCGGCGACCCGGCTCCGTACGACGGGCGAGCCGATGGTGCGTGTCCTGGCGGCCCTGGAGCCGAGCTCATGACGACGCCCCGATCCCCCCGATCCACCACCACTGACGCGATCCGGCAGGAGCAGCAAGCGTGAAGTTCGACGCTCTGACCAACGAAGGCGAGTACTTCCCGCCCTTCTACCTGGACGAGATCCTGCCCAAGCAGCTCAAGACCGGCCGCCTGAAGGAGTGGACGGCCGAGGAGCGCCAGGGCCGGCCCACGCCCCGCCAGGGCCTGCGCGACCTCACGGGCCCGTACCTCGACGTACGCCTCGGCGTGGGCGGCGAGGCCGAGAAGTACAACCCGCTGCCCGACGCCGGGGCGATCGCGGCCCAGCAGTCGGCGACGGAGGCCCTCAAGGCGCACACGGGCCCGGACGGGCCGCCCGCCTTCCAGCCCGCGACCGCGCCGCGCGTCTACGACGAGACCCCGGAGGGCGCCTGGCGGGCGGGCCTGAACGCCTGGCACGTACGGGTCCTGGAGGCCCTGGGGTTCACCCCCGCCCCCGGTCACCTCACCGTGCACGGTGCCGCCGCTCCGGTCGCGGTGCCCGTGGCCCACAGCGAGCCGGGCATCGTCGTCCTCACCGGCGGCTTCGCCGACGACGTGGCCGCCACGCGCGGCGAGGGTTCCGCCAACCGCCTGGCCGTCCCCGTCCGGGTGGCCTCCGGGAAGACCCTCACCACGGTCACGGACCTGGCGGCCTGGCTGCTGTCCGCCGACGACGCGCCCCGCTACGCGCTGCTCCTCTTCGGCGGGGTCATCGTCCTCGCGGACCGGGAGAACTTCGCGCGCGGCCGTCATCTGGCGGTCAGCCTGGAGGTGGCGCTCCCCCGCAAGGGTCTCAAGGGCGCGACCGCCGGCGAACTCGACGTGATCGCCGCGTTGTTCGGGGCGCAGTCGCTCCGTCCCGCCGAGGACGGTGGGGACGACGACATCGCCCGCCTGGTGGCGGAGTCCCGGGACCACTCCGTCGGCGTGACCTCCGACCTGCGCGAGGGCCTCAAGAAGTCGGTCCAGCTGATCGCCAACGAGGTGCTGGAGCTGGCGGGCAGGAAGGGAGTCCGGCCCGACGACCTCCCCGAGTGGCTCCCGGGCCCCCTCGCCGACCCCGGCGCCCTGCCCCGCCTGCTCACCAAGGAGTCGCTCCGCTACCTGTACCGCATCCTCTTCCTCCTCTACGCCGAGGCCCGCCCCGAGCTGGACATCCTCCCGATGAAGAGCCCGGAGTACACCTCCGGGTACAGCGTGGGCCGACTGCGCGAGCTGGTCGTCCAGGAGAAGCTGTCCAGCGCCTCGCGCGACCGCCACCACTTCCACGACTCGCTGGCGCTGCTGTTCGAGAAGGTCTTCACCGGTCATCCGGTCGCCGAGACGGTCACCTCGCGCGGTTCCGTGGCCGACGTCGACAGTGAGACCCCTGAGCTGGCCGAGGACGACGGCTACGCGGGTGTCCGCATCGAGGCCCTGCGCTCCCGGCTCTTCGACCCGACGTCGATAAAGCTCGTCGACCAGATCATCGTCCACCCCGCCGACAAGGCTCCTGACGGTACGGTCCCCGACACCGCCCGCCGCCTCGACCTGCGCCTGCGGAACAAGGTCCTGCACCAGGTGCTGCGCAACCTGACCGTGGTGGAGGGCCGGGGCCGTGGCGGGCGCGGCGGCTTCATCTCGTACGCCAACCTCGACATCAACCACCTGGGCGCGGTGTACGAGGGCCTGATGTCGTACACCGGGTTCATCGCCGACGAGCCGCTGTACGAGGTCGCCAAGGGCGGCGACCCGAGCGGCGGCTCCTGGCTGATCAAGGCGAGCCAGGTCGCCTCGGGGCGCTACCCGAACGACGTGTTCGTGGGGACGGAACGCGACCCGCAGACCAACGAACTGGTGCCGGTGCCGCGCAAGGTGGACTCCTACGTCTACCGTCTCGCCGGCCGTGACCGCGAGACCAGCGCCTCGTACTACACGCCGAAGTCCCTCACCGAGGCGACCGTCGAGCAGACCCTGCGCTTCCGCCTGGACGAGAAGGGCGAGGTCGACCCCAAGGAGCCGGAGAAGGCCTGGATCAACGCCGCCGACGTCCTGAAGTGGCGGGTGTGCGAACCGGCCCTAGGCTCCGGCGCGTTCCTCAACGAGGCCGTCAACCAGCTCGCCGAGCTGTACCTGAAGCTCGCCGAGCGCGAGCGGGGCGTGGAGATCGACCCCGAGGACTACCAGCGCGAGCTGCAGAAGGTGAAGGCGTACATCGCGCTGCACAACGCGTACGGCGTCGACCTCAACGAGACGGCGGTGGAGCTCGCCGAGATCTCGTTGTGGCTGAACACCATGCACCGGGGCATGAAGGCACCCTGGTACGGCCTTCACCTCCACCGGGGCAACTCCCTGATCGGCGCCGCGCGCAAGGTGTACCCCGGCAACAGCCTCAGCAAGGGCGGCTGGCTGACGTCCAAGGAGCCGCAGAGGCCCCGGCATGTGCCGCTGACTGAGAAGCTGAAGGCGCGGGAGGTGCACCAGTTCCTGCTGCCCGCGATGGGGTGGGGGTCGATCGGGGAGAAGGTCTCCGTCCGGACGCTGAACAAGGGCACGTCCAAGGAGACCGTCAAGGCCGTGGTCGACGGGAAGGTCGTCGACTGGCTGGAGCCGGAGTTGGTCGAGGCGCTGCGCAAGTGGCGGTCGGCGATGCGACGCAACCCGAAGGGGGACCCCCGGAGGGCGCCCGCGCCGAAGAAGAAGGCGGCGCCGACTCCGGAGAAGCAGGCGGAGAAGGACGAGGCGCTGGGGCAGGGTGCCTTCGATCTTGGGTTGGAGATCTGGGAGCAGCCGACGCTGGGGGTTACCTCGGCGGTGGCTGGCAGTGGGGGAGGTAGTGGTGCGTCGCGGGTGACGGCGGCGGCATCGGTCAAGTCCGCGCAGGACGATGACGAGGAGCCCGGAGCTCGGACGCAGACCGGGCGGTTGATCGGGCTCGCCCGGCGGGTCGAGTACCTGTGGGACCTGGTCGTGATGCGGCTGAGGCTGTCCGAGGAGGAGATCTCGCGGCACGTGGATGTCTGGGGGGCCGCGGTTCCCCGGGAGGAGGAAGGCGGTGCGGGGCGTCGTCGTCCTCCGATGGACCGGGACGCCGTCCTGAAGGCACTCCAGCGGAGGGGCACCCCCTACTGGCGGCTCAAGCAGGTCATGGACGCCTGGTGTGCGCTGTGGTTTTGGCCGCTGGAAGAGATCGGGCTGCTGGACGGCGCGGACGAGTTCCAATACCGGCCGAACGGGGAGGACCGCACGACTCTGCCCAAGGGGCACGCCAAGCGGAAGGTCGCGCTCAAGTCCCTAGACGACTGGATTGAGTTCGCGGAGGCCGTGCTCGGACGGGTGGATGTGGACACCGGGGAGGGGCAGCAGGTGTCGTTGCTGTCCTTCGAGGGAGTGCAGGACCTTCATGAGCTGGATGAGAAGGAGGCCGAGCTCGACGAGAAGATGACCGAGGCCACGGCGTGGTCCCGGCCGGCGGATCTCGGGGACACGTTCCCGTGGTACGAGTCGGTGCAGCGGATTGCGGAGGAACGGGGCTTCTTCCACTGGGAGTTGAACTTCGCCCAGGTCTTTGCCGAGGGCGGGTTCGACTTGATGGTGGGGAATCCGCCGTGGGTACGGCAGGAATGGGACGAGAACGGGGTCCTCGCGGAGGCCGAGCCGTGGTTCGTGCTGGGCGGCAAGGACACCGAGGCCGACCGGGAGTGGAACGTCGCCGAGGTCCTGAGCAGGCCTGAGAACCGGTCGTTCTATCTGGGTGAGCTGGGGACCGTGGCCGGTGTTTCGGAGTTCCTGTCGTCGGCGGATACGTATCCGGAGTTGGTGGGGACACGGCCGGATATGTATCGGGCGTTCATGCTGTCAGGGTGGCGGGCTATCGGTGAGCGGGGTATCGCCGGTCTGATTCATCCGTCCACGCATCTGACTGGATCAAATGAGGCGGTTCTGCGTGCGGCTGCCTATCGGCACCTGCGCTTCCACGCGGACTTCACCAATGAGCTGCTCATCTTTGCCAACCCGGTGGGTAACAGTAGCCATTTCAGCGTCAACGTGTATGGCAAGGACCAGGACATCCACTTCCAGCACATGAGTTGGCTGCTGCACCCCAGCGTCCTGGTCAAGTCCGTTCGGCACACCAAGATGGACGACCCCGTGCCGGGCGTCAAACACGAGGGCAAGTGGGACCTGCGAGCGCACCAGGACCGGATCATCACCGTGGACGAGACGCGCCTTACGGAATGGCTCGAACTGGCAGGAGAGGAGAATCCGCCGCCGGCCGAGCAGGCCAAGCTCCTTTACCCCGTGACACGAGCCGAGGAATCCGCCATCAGCGCCCTCGCGAAGTGGCCGCATCGGCTTGGCGCGCTGCGTCCACGGATCAGCGGAGGCTTCAACGAGAAGACCGACCGTACGAAGGGTTACTTCACCTGGACCCCCAGCGAGGTCGACAGCTGGCGGGACGTCATCCTCCAAGGACCGCTGATTCACGTGGCCACGCCGCTTTACAAGCAGCCACCGGAGGGCGGCTCGAAGAGCATGCGTGATTACGAGGCATGGGATCACCTGAACCTTGCGGTGGGCGCGGTGCCGCGCACGAATTACCTCCCTACCGGGGACCGGGCCCGGTTCGTAGGCGCGCAGGACCACTGGGTGGATCACGAGCGAATTGCCCAGCTTCGGAACGACCCGGCTGCGGTCGCTGCTGCGGAGGCGGAGGTCAGGGCAGCCGACCCGGAGTTGGATGAGCGGCTCATTAGCGAAGCTGTCGAGGACCTGTTCCTGGCGGCGAGCATGCGACCGTACTCTGCGTTTTACCGGGTGGCGTGGCGCAGGCAGATCGCGTCCAACACTGAACGGAGCCTGTTCGCGGCCATCATTCCGCAAGGTCCTGTGCACGTGGACTTGGTGAACTCTATGGCGCTGGGCAGTGCCACTGACACTGTGCTCGCTGCTGGCTTCATGGCTGCTTTGCCGTTGGACTACTACTTGCGTGCCACTGCCCGTAATGATCTACGCATCGGTGAGGCCAAGACGCTGCCTGCCCCCACCGAAGGCCACCCCCTTGCCCCAGCCCTCCTCCTTCGCACCCTCCGCCTCAACTGCCAGACCAACGCCTACGCCCTCCTCTGGGAGGAGCTGTACGACACAGCCTGGCAGCAGGACACCTGGGCAGCCTCTGGAACCTGGCCCGAGTCCACGCCTCCGCTCGCCGAAGGCGTAGGCCGCACCTGGACCCGCGACACCCCCCTCCGCACGGAGTTCGCCCGTCGCGCGGCGCTCGTCGAGATCGACGCCCTCGTCGCCGTATGGCTCGGCATCAGCGCGGACGAACTGGTCGCGATGTACGACGCCCGGTTCCCCGTACTCCAGCAGTATGAGGAGAGCATGTGGTTCGACGCGACCGGCCGGCGTATCGCGAAGGCGCACCAGCAACATGGCTACGGGCAACCCAAGGACGCCTGGAAGACGTTGAGCTCACACGACGAGTTCCCGAACGCCTACACACTCCCCGACGGTTACACCGACCCCCTCTACCAGGCCCGCCGCAAGGTCGAGATGAAGGTGGCCCACGCCGAGTTCACGCGCCGCATGCGCGAGGCGTGACGTACGAGAGCCCTGCCGCCCGACAAGGACCAGCAGGGCTCTCGCGTACGTAGGACCGTCAGGCTTCCCCGACGAACCCCGCCCACGCTTCACGCGACACACGTATGACAGGCCCGGCCACGGCCTTGGAGTCCCGACCGTGCACAACTCCGTACCGGCCGCGACCTAGACGCACTGACCACCTTCGGCTCCGCTGTAGCTGCTCTTGAACCAGGTGAGACCGGACGCGATGGTTGAGGACTCAGAGTTGTTCGTAGCGATCCCAGCAACCTTTCGATGAAGTCGAACGACTCTCGCGACGGGAGAGCCTGCGATCGGTGATCTCATAGCGGGCGGCTGCGAGAGTCGTCTGTTCCGGCTCCGTCTGGAGGGCACTGGTTCCCTGCGCCTCGGTGTAGACGAACCTCTTTCCGTCCTTGCGTGTAATGACCGTGAATGCACCGTCTACACCTGCGTTGTGCTCGCGATCAGTCGGCATGACCTGAATCTCGCCGTGGGGCTTGTCGCCGATCAGCAGCAGTTGCTTCAATTGCCCACGGTGCACGTCCTTGCCTCCCGACGGGTGCCACAGAGCCGCCTCGTCGAGGACGAAGCTCAATAGCGGCGCGGGCCATCGGCTGAAAATGTCCTGCCGAGCCAGGCGAGCCGTCACGCGTTGCTCGATGGTCTCCTGGTCCAGGACGGGACGCCGCATAGCGAGCACTGCCCGCATGTACTCCTCGGTCTGGAGCAAGCCGTTGAGCACATGGGTGTCGTACGCGAGCAGTTCGACGGCCATGAAAGAACACCGGATACTGAGCCCGCTCCACCTGCTCCTTCCACACCGTCAGCAACCCACCCGCCCCCAACACCTCATCCGCCTGCTCTATCGTCCCCGGCGGCGGAATCCTCCGCCCCTGCTCGAACGACGCGACCGTGGACGCCGAATAGCCGATCCGCCGCCCGAACTCCTCCCGCTCCAGCCCCGCCCGCACCTGCAGCGTCTGTCGGTATGACGAAGAAACCCGGCACCTCCACCCACACCTCTCAACCCGACCGCTCCGCGGTCTACTTGATTACCCCTCACGCGCCACTCGACTGCACGTTCGGGATGTGCTTCACCTCCATCCCGCGCCGCGCCCGCCTCGCCCGGAGGCTCGCCGCGCACCGGCTCGACGTCTGGGGGATCCCGTACGACTCCTACCGGCACGACGCGATCGTGCTGGTCATCGCCGAGCTGGCCAGCAACGCCGTAGCGCACGGCCACGTTCCCGGCCGGGGCTTCCATCTTCGCCTACAGGTGATCGCGCACACGCAGACCGTCCGGGTCGAGGTCACCGACACCCGCGTCGAACGGGCGCCGCCCCGCACCGACGCCCTCCGGGCGCCCGGCGCCGAGGACACCGGCGGCCGAGGGCTGCTTTTGGTCGCCGGACTCGCCTCCCGTTGGGACTGGCGCCTCCGGTCGGACGGGGGACCAGGCAACACGGTCTGGGCAGAGTGTGCCCTCGCGATCCCCGAATGAACTGGACGGGTACGTACCCGTACCCGTATTCTGGCGGCGTCCGAACGAGGAGGCAGCCATGTCCGACGCCAACGTCCGCATCCCCGCCGAAGCTCGGGACAGACTCGCCCGGATAGCTTCCTCCGAAGGCATGTCCCTGCGTGGCTACCTGTCCCACCTCGCCGAAACGCTGCTCACCCCCGAGGAACGCGCGGAACAGGCCGAGCAGGCTCGCGCCGCACTGCGGGAATGGAACGGCTACGACCCGAGCGCGGACGAACAGGCGGCGCTCGACGCCGAGTTGGACCAGCGCTTGCGTCAGGCGGGAGCGCGGTGACCGAGCCCCTGCACATCGTCCTCGACGACACGGCGATGGTCGCGGCCGGGCAGGGCAACGTGCTCGCCTCGCGCCTGATCCATCGCGCCCATGCCGAGGCGGGCTGGTTCCTGTACGCCCCGGCGTGTGCCCTGGTCTCGGCGGACCGCGTACGGCCGGGCACGGCGGAGCACCTCGCCGCGCTCCCGGGTGTGACCGTTCTCGACCTGGACCTGCCCGCCGCGCTGGCCTTGGCCCGCGAGGACTCATGGGCGCCGGCGCACACGCGGTACGCGGCCGAGCCGACGCCGGAGCGGCCGAACGGCGCGGTGGTCGCCACCACCGAACCTGAAGCATGGAAGGGGCAGCCGGTGAGGGTCATCGACCTCAGACCCTGATCATCCTCGTCCCGGCGAACGCGGGTGCACTGTCAGTGGCCGGTCGTAGAGTGGAGCGTGATCAGTCCAGGCGGTGACGGGTGCCGGGACACGGGAGACGGGGGCCAGGGCGCGTCATGAGACCCACACTTGCCGCGCGGACGCTGCGCGACACCACGGTCGAGTATCTGACGACGACCTTCGCCCTGGCCGAACCGGACACCCAGGACGCCCTGGAGGACTTCCTCACCGACCCGGTCGACGGCCTCTTCCGGGGCCCCTACCTTCGCATCCGGCGCCCCTTCCGGCCGGCGGCCGGCGGCTGGGAACGCCACCTGGACTGGTTCCCGGCGCGCTTCCGGCCCTACGCGCACCAGGCGGAGTCGTTCGCCCGGCTGACCAGCAAGGGTGGGCACCGGCCCGAGCCGACCCTCGTGACGACCGGCACCGGCTCCGGCAAGACGGAGTCCTTCCTCATCCCCGTGCTCGACCACTGCCGCCGCGCGCGGGAGGCCGGGAAGGCGGGCATCAAGGCCGTACTGCTGTATCCGATGAACGCCCTGGCCGGTGACCAGGCCGGTCGCCTCGGCGACCTGTTCGAGCGCGACAAGCGCCTCGACAACGTCACGGCGGGGCTGTACATCGGCGAGGCCTCGGCCGCGCGCGGGTCCGAGCCGCCGTACGGGCGCGTGATGGTGGACCGGGCCGAGATTCGCCGCAACCCGCCGGACATCCTGATCACCAACTACAAGATGCTGGACCTGCTGCTCCAGCGGCAGCAGGACGCCTCCCTGTGGCGGGACGCGGACCTGGCGTATGTCGTGATCGACGAGTTCCACACCTTCGACGGCGCCCAGGGCACCGACGTGGCGATGCTGCTGCGCCGCCTCGCGGCCGTGGTCGGGGCCGCCGGGAAGGGACGGCCGCTCGGGTCGATCTGTCCGGTGGCGACCTCCGCGACCCTCGGGTCCGGCGGCGGGGCGGGCGGGGCGCGGGCCATGCTGGACGTGGCCTCGCAGGTGTTCGGCGTACGGTTCCCGGACGACGCGGTGGTGGGGGAGGACCGGCGGGACATAGACGAGTTCCTCTCACCCGTCGACCACTCGCTGCCCCTGCCGTCCCCCGAGGAACTGGCCGGCCTCCCGGACCCGGTGCGCACACCCGGCGGCATGGACACCGTGGCACGCGCCACCGTGGGGTGCGACACGGCCGACCCCCGCGAGCTGGGGCGGCGGCTGCTCGCCCACCCCCTCACGCGTGCACTGCTGCACACCAAGGACGCCCCGCTGACGGCCCTGGAGGTGCTGGAAGGGTTCGACGCCACGTCGGCCTGGCGCGCCGCCGCCGCACAGGACCCGGAGAAGGCCGCCGCCGCTCTGGCGCGGTTCGTGGCGCTGATCTCCGTGGCTCGCGATCCCGACGCGCCCGCCGACGAGGAACGGCCGCTGCTGCTCGTGGAGACACATCTGTGGCTGCGGGCGCTGTCGCGGGTGCTGCGGTTCGTCAGCCCGGAACCGGTGTTCTCCTGGTCGGACGCCGACCAGGCCGCCCTCGCCGAGCAGAACCGTGCCGATGCCGACCGGCAAGCGGTGACGGTGGCCGCGCAGGTGGAGCGGCGGCGGAAGGCGCGCGCCTCGGGGCGGCTGCCGGCGGCCTACTGCCGACACTGCGGGCGCTCGGGATGGTCCGCGATATGCCCCGACCGCAATCCGCAGAACCTGGTGCACGCCCCGGACGAGATCTACCGGGCCAGCGTGACGGGCGGAGCCGCCAAGGGCCGGGTGCGGGCGATGATCGCGGCCACCCCGGCCGAGGCCGCCGAACAGGCCCGCGCCACACTCGCGCGCCGCGCCCAGCGCGGCCGGCGGGGCGCCGCGCACGACGCGACCCTGATGGTCCTGGAGGACAACGGCACGGCACTGCGCAGACTGGACCCGGACGAAGTCCTCCGTGCCGACGGCGGGGTCTCTCCCGCCCCCGACAACGGCGTCTACGTCTGGACCTGGTTCGAGAACCAGGAGCGCGGCGACTACTCCAAGCAGGACCGCTGCCCCGCCTGCGGACAGGCCCAGGGCATCCGCTTCCTCGGTGCCGGTGTCGCCCCGCTCGCCTCGGTCGTGGTCACCCAGCTCTTCACCGGCGGCGAACTCCCGGCCGAGGACGAGGAGAAGCGGGACCGCCGCAAGACGCTGATCTTCAACGACTCGGTGCAGGACGCGGCGCACCGCGCCGGCTTCGTGGCCAGCCGCGCCTGGAAATTCTCGCTCCGCTCGCTGATCCACGAGCAGCTGTCCGAGCGCGTCCGCACAGACCCCGCCTACGCGGCCGACGGCGTCCCGCTCAACGAACTGATCGCCTCCCTCGTGAGCCGGGCCGCCGTACAGGAGAAGCGGGTCCTCGCCTCCGTCGTCCCGCCCGACCTGCACGACGTGGCCCAGGTAAAGCGCCTGCTCGAAGGCCGCAAGCGCATCCCGGAGTCGACTTGGGAGCTCGTCGGCCAGCGCCTTGCGTTCAACACGCTGCTGGAGTTCGGCCTGCACTCCCGCCTCGGCCGCACCCTCGAACTGACCCGCACGGTCGCGGCCGAGGTGCATCTGCCCGAGCCCGAGAAAGCGGCTCAGACTGCCGAGGCTCTGTTCGGCTTCCATCAGGGGCAGCTCTTGCCCGTTGCCGCCGGTGCGGCGAGCGGACCCCCCGCACCGGGAGACCCCGAACGGCTCCGCTACTTCGAGGGCTACGTCCGCGGACTCCTCGAACACATCCGTCAGATCGGCGGCATCCACCACACCTGGCTGGACAACTTCATCGACGAGGAAGGCCGAACCCGCTACCCGGTCTGGACAGGCCGTCCCACCGGTATGCCCGCCTTCGGCCGCAACTCCGAAGCGCCGGCGTTCGTGCTGGTCGGCGCCCGCAGCGGAAGCACGGACTTCGAGCGGGTGGACACCCGGGACAGCTGGTACGTCGACTTCACCCAGCGCTGCCTGGGGCTGGACCGGCAGACCGCGGGGGAGTACCTGGCCGCGCTGTTCGAGCAGCTGGCCCACGACGACATCGGCGCACTGGCCCGGCGGCGGACCAACACCGCCGACAAGCAGCAGGGCCACGGGGTGTACGGGCTCACACCGGGCCATGTACGCGTACGCCCGCTGGACGACGAACAGACCCCGCTCGCCGTGCTCACGTGCCGGGAGTGCGGCTGGACGCAGACCGTGCCGCCGGAGCGCGCCGAGGTGTGGCAGGGCACGCGCTGCCCGCTCAAGCGCTGCGAGGGAGCCCTCACCCGGCCGTCCGCCGACGTCGGCGGACGCGCGGCCCGCGACCCCCGCTCCAACTACTACCGGCGTCTGTACCGGGAGGCCAAGCCGTACAGCGTGGTCGCCGCCGAACACACCGGTGTCCTCAAGCGCAAGGAGCGCGAGGATGTGGAGAAAGGTTTCCGACGCGGCGTCAAGCATACCGACCCCAACGTCCTGTCCTGCACTCCGACCCTTGAACTGGGCATCGACATCGGCCAGTTGGAGTCGGTCATCCTGGCCTCGCTGCCACCGTCCACGGCCGGCTACGTCCAGCGGGTCGGCCGCGCCGGCCGCGCCACCGGCAACGCCTTCACGGTGTCGCTCGCCGACACCAGCCCCCGCGCGCTGTACCACCTCGCCGAACCACGCCACCTGATCGCGGGCCCGATCCTGCCGCCCGGCTGCTTCCTGTCGGCGGGTGAGCTGCTGTGCCGTCAGTACACGGCGTTCCTGATCGACCGCGCGGCCCGGGGTGCCCTGGAGGGTGTCATTCCGCTGCCGGACCGGGTGACCCAGCTCGTCGGCCGTTCGGGCTGGCTGAAGCAGTTCGGCAAGGCGACGGTCGGCCGCCTGGACCTCGCGGACGAATTCCTGCGCCTGTTCCCCGAGATCGAGGGCGTTCCCGGATCCGGTGCCTCCAGCGATGCCCGCAAGGTGCTGCGTCGGTTCGCCGCGGAGAAACTGGGCCAGGAGCTGGACGCGGCCGAGCGCGCCTGGCAGGCCGAGCGTGCCGAACTCGTCCGGCGCAAGGACATGATCAACGATGCGGCGGACGCGCTCCAGGAATCCGTGGACGACGAGGCCCGTGAGAAGCGCACCCTGATCCGGGAGGCGACCGGCGTCAGCAAGCGGCTCCAGGAAATGGCCCAGGCCGACGCCCAGGGCTTCCTCGTCGAGCACGGGCTGCTGCCCAACTACAGCCTCGTCGAGGACGGCGTACGGCTGGAGGCGATGCTCACCTTCAAGGAGCCCGTCCGCAAGGCCCGCACGGCTGACGGGAAGCCGGGCGCCGAGGGCGCGCCCAGGACCAAGTGGAGCAGCGAACCGCGTGTCTACGACCGGCCCGCCGAGGCCGCGCTCACCGAACTCGCCCCGGGCAACGCCTACTACGTACGCGGCTACCGGCACGTCGTCGACGGCTTCGACCTCGGCCCCACCCGGAAGGGCTCACCGGCAGGCATGCCGGTCGGACTGCGCACCTGGCGGATCTGCCGGGAGTGCGGCCACGTCCGCACCGGTGAACGGGCCGAGCAGGACACCTCGCCCTGCCCGCGCTGTGGCGGCCACGGCATCGGCGGACGCAGCGCCGTCTTCCAGGTGGTCGTGCCGCGCAAGGTGACCGCCCACGACAAGCGGGACGACGCCCGGATCGTCGACGACCACGAGAACCGGGTCCGGACCACCTACACCACCGTCACCGCCGTCGACGTCGACCGGCAGAACATCAAGGAGACCTGGCGGCACAAGAACAGGACCTTCGGGGTGGACCACGTCCGTGAGGCGGTCATCCGACGCTTCAACCTCGGCAAGGCCCGGCACGGCCGCCCCAAGGACACCTACTTCGCGGGCACCGAGGTGGCCACCCCCACCGGGTTCACCGTGTGCCCGCGGTGCGGCGGCGCCACCGACCGGGAGCCCGGTCACAGCCCCACCCAGGACTCGCTCAGCCAGTCCCTGCTCGGCCGCCCCGAGCTCGCACACCACCGGCCGTGGTGCCCCACCCGCCGCCGCGACAAGCAAGCCACACCCGAGGACGTGCAGGTGGTCACCGCCACCGAGCACCGCACGGAGGCGCTGCGCATCCTGCTCCCCGCCGCCACCCTGAACGTGCCCGAACGCCTCGCCTCCTTCTCCGCCGCGCTCCACCTGGGCCTCGCCCGGCGCTACGGCGGCGACCCCGCCCACATCCGCTCCGCCCCCGCCACCGAGCCGGACCGGGACAGCGACCTCACCCGCAACTACCTGGTGCTGTACGACGCGCTGCCTGGCGGGACCGGATACCTCCAGCGTCTGGTGGAGCGTGACGGCGAGGAGTTCCGGGCCGTGCTCGCCGAGGCCCAGGACGCGCTGCGGGTCTGCCCCTGCAAGGACACCCAGGGGCGCCGCGCCTGCCACCTCTGCCTCCTCGGCTACGCCCCGGAACGGGACTACAAGGACCTCGACCGGCAGGAAGCCCTGTGGATGCTCGACGATCTGCTGGGCGCCGACGGGCACAGCGGATGGGACTTCCGCAAGGAGTCGGCAGACGCCGAGATCCGGTTCGCCGCTCAGGCGGAGAGCGACCTCGAGCGCCGTTTCATCGAGGCCCTGGACCGCTGGCTCGCCGTCCCTGAGAACGGTGCTCCCGCGGACCACGAAGAGACCACCACCGGCAGGCAGGGCAAGCAGTTCACCCTCACCCGGCCCGGCGGCGGCCGAGTCCGCTGGGAGGTCGTGGCCCAGAAGGACCTGCACGGCTACCGCACTCGCCCCGACCTCCTCTTCCGCCCGGTCACCGGGGACACCACGAGCGACGGCGCGCCCCCCATGCCGATCGCCGTCTACCTCGACGGCTACCGCTGGCACGCCTCCTCCCGCACCAACCGGATCGCGGCCGACGCCGCCAAGCGTGCCCTGCTGCGCGCCGACGGCATCCTCGTCTGGCAGATCAGCTGGGACGACGTGGTGGCCTGGGAGAAGGCCCTGAGGGCTCCGCAGGACGAGCCGGCCGAGGACGTGGACGAGCCTCGCGATCCGCTCGCTCCCGTTGTCGCCGGCCCTGAGGCCGACGCGGCCTGGCCGCCGTACGACGTGACCTCCCCCGCGGGACCGGGGGCCATGGTGCGCAAGCAGTGGGCGAACGCACGACGGGATCCCTCGGAGGCCGACGCCCTCCTCTACGGCGGAGCGATCCCCTCCCTGCTGGGTTTCCTGCGCGACCCCCGGCTGAACAAGTGGCAGCAACTCGCCCAGCTCGCGGTGAGCGCGCCCGCCTTCCTCCGCAGGAACGACCTGGTCGACGCCGACGCGGTCACCGCGACCGGGTGGATCGAGGCCGCCGTTCGTGACGAGCCCGCCCCGGCCGTCACGGGACAAGGGCTCAAGCTGCTCTCGTTCCAGGACGGTTCAGGGCTGCCCCTCGTCCTCGCCGGAGCCCAGCGCGCCGACGCCAAGGCGCTGCGCTGGAGCGCTCTCGCCGTGCTCGACGATCGGCCCGAAGCGGTCGAAGGCGACCGGCCCGACCACAGGCGCCGTTGGAAGGCCTGGCTGAGCTGGGGGAACATCATCCAGTTCCTCGACCCCACTGGCGCGGGTCAGGCCGACGGACTCGCCCTCGCCCGCTCCACGCTCGACACCTTCGACGCCTCTCTGCTCGCCGCCACCGCCGGATCGGGTACGGGCCTTCTGGCCGCGCTGCGCGACGATGCATCGGGCACCGGACTCGCCTTGCCTGAGGCCCTCGACGAGGCCGAGGACCGCCTGCAGGGCGTCAACCCGACGGAACCCGAGGAGCAGCCGGAAACGGGGACTCCGGAAGCGGCCGAGGTCATGACTCCAGTGGAGCGATCCGCCTGGCAATTGGTCGTCGCAGAGCTGTCCAAGTGGGGAGATCCCGAGGTCGCGGCGCTCGCCGAGCATCTGTCGGCCCGTGAAGACGTGCCGGCAGGCAAGGCGGGCTGGGATGTCGACGGCGTTTCCCGCACCATCGAACTCGCCTGGCCTGCCCATAAGATCGGCATCGTCCTCGGGGAGGACGCCGAGGACACGGAGTACATGGCCCAGTGTGCGTCAGCCGACTGGCACGTACGCGCGCCGGGTGACTGGGACGTGGAGGAACTCGCCCGGCTGCTGGGCGAGAAGGGGGGCGCGCAATGAGCTACGCGGCGGGTCGGCCGGGGGGCCGGGCCAGGACGCGGGTGCAGGTGGGGCTCCAGGCCCACGAGGACATCCGGCGCAGGGGCGGTGCCGTGGGGGACGCGGTCGCGACCTTCGTCCACCGGTTGCGGGCCGACCGGAACAACCGGGCCCTGCGCCGGACCTTCCTGAGGGCCGCGGGCACCAACGGAGACCTCTACCTGGCACACGCCGACACCTGCATGGTCCTGCTCCTGTCGACCGACGGCGAGGACGAGATGCGGGTCCTCGCCGTGCGTGACGGCACCCAGGCCGGTGCCGAACTCGCCCGGCTCACCGTGGAGATCAACCCCGTGTCGGGCGCGATCGAGGTGGTCGACCAGAGCGAGGTCAGCGCCCAGGTCGTCGCCCTGCCGGGCCGCACGGAACCCACCACGGACGACGCTCCACGCGACGGGGCGGTGAGGGCGGACGCCGCACCGGACACGCCTCGCACCGAAGCCGCCGCACCGGTACCGACCCCCACGAGCAGCCTCCTCACCCCGCTCTTCGCCCGTTACGACGACGAGCTCCTCCTCGACCTCGGAGTCGTCCGCTCTCTCCTGCCGGCCCTGCGGAAGGTCTGCACCGACGGGCAGTTCGAAGCACTGCTCGTCCACAACCTTCCGGAACTCACGCGGGACGTCCTCCTCGCACTGCGCGACCGCGTGGATCCGAAGGAAGTGCGGCAGTACATCACGGAGAAGTGGCGTGCGGAGGAGGACGTCAATCCCCGTGACTTCTCCCGTGCGGCCCAGCGTGCCGTGTCCCAGGCCGAGACCGATGACGACGCCGTACTCGGCGCGCTCGGCAAGAGTTTCGACGCCTGGAGGCTGTTCCTCCACCCCGAGCAGAAGCGCCTGGCCACCGGTGACTTCAAGGGCTCGGCGAAAGTTACGGGCGGTCCGGGCACCGGCAAGACGGTCGTGGCCCTCCACCGGGTGCGCCACCTGGTCGACAGGCTGCCGCCCGGCCACTCCCATGCGGTTCTGCTCACCACGTACAACACCAACCTCGCGCTGGATCTCAAGGAACGGCTGCGTCAGCTGGGCGGCGACGAACTTCTGGCCCGCGTCGATGTCAAGTCGGTCGACGTACTCGCCCGCGAGATCGTCCAGGAAACCCGGGTGGAGCTGGGCCGGCCGATCGACGACAACGCGGCCATGAACCTGTGGCACACCGTGATCACCGAGACGAACAGCTTCCAGTACGACGCCGACTTCCTGGACACAGAGTTCAAGCATGTGATCGTCGCGGGCGGATGCGGCTCGTGGGAGACCTACCGACGCGTCACCCGCTCGGGGCGCCCACGCGTCACGACCGCCCAGCGCCACGAGATCTGGCAGCTCGTGCTCGCCTACAAGGCCCACTTGGAGTCCCCGCCGCGGCAGACGACGTACGCGCTGATCGCCGAGGAGGCGGCCACCATCGAACAGCGCCGGATGGCCCGCGTCGAGGAACAGGCCCGCTACAAGGAGGAAGTGGGGGGCCGCGACCTGGTCCATCGGGAGGCGGGCAGCGGCATGTGGCTCAAGCCGCGCTACCAGCACATCGTCGTCGACGAGGCACAGGACCTGTCTGCCTCGCACTGGCGCATGCTGCGTGCCATGGTCCGCAAGGGGCCGAACGACATCTTCCTCGTCGGCGACGCCCACCAGCGTATCTACGGCAATCAGGTCGTGCTCGGCCGCCAGGGCATCGAGGTCCGCGGCCGCGCCTCACGGCGTCTCACCCTCAACTACCGCACCACCCGTCAGATCCTGGGCAGCGCGAACCGTCTGATCGAGGGTGCCTCTTTCGACGACCTCGACGCGGGCACCGACACACTCGACGGCTACCGATCCGTCCTCACCGGACTGGCCCCACAGTTCTGGCGGGCCCCAGACCGGCTCACCGAGATGAGGGCGGTGGCGACCCTCATCCAGGAGCGCCACGACGCCTATGGCACGCCGTACTCCGCGATGGCCGTGAGCGTGCCCGATGGGAGCTCTGCTCAGGAGTTCGCCAACGTTCTGGCCCGCAAACCCTTCAGCATCCCGGTGGTCGAGTTGAGGCAGGAGGGAGTTCGCGCCGACCTGGACGCCGTACGCATCGGGACCATGCACCGTTTCAAAGGCCTGGAGTTCCAGCGCGTCTTCCTCACCTCCATCGGCGAGGGCCAGGTACCGCATCAACGCATCGAGCAGTATCGGCTCGCGAACCCGGACCGCTACCGCCAGGAGGAACAGCGCGCCCGTTCACTCGTGTTCGTCGCCGCCACCCGCGCACGTGACGAGCTGATCGTCACATGGAGCGGCCAGGCCAGCCGCTTCCTTCCCGAGGACGCCGACGAAACCGCCCACCGAGCCACCGACCTGCTGAGGCACGACGGCCCGCCGTCCGGTTCGTCGAGATCTGCCGCCGCCTGACGGTAGCGGTGATCGTCCTGTGGGCAGGGCTGACCTGGGCCGCCCCGCTCGACGGCATTTCAGCGAACTTCCCATCGCGGCTCGACCGAGACCGATTTCGAGCACCGTCAGTGGAGTCCTGACTCGTCCGACACCGCCCCGACCTCGGCCGACTCGGAGCCAAACAGAGAGCGATTGCCTCTGACTGGCTCCGAGCAGCGCCCGATCGCCCTCGGGTCGAATCGGGGTCGAATCAGAGCGGTTTCCTCTGACTGCCTCCGGTCGCCTCTGCAACCCGCCCTAGCAGGTCACAGCCGGTTCGCTCCCACAAAGTCGCAGGTCAGAAAGGTGCTCCAGGAATACCCGGCGTACAGCCCGACTCGTCTGCCGCTCCGCGGCCTGGATGTCAGTGCGGCGCGCCCCCCGGGAGGGGCTGTGCGCACCAGATCGTCTTGCCGTTGGTGGTGTGGCGGGTGCCCCAGCCCTGGGTGAGTTGGGCGACCAGCAGCAGGCCCCGGCCGCCCTCGTCGAAGGCGCGGGCCCGGCGCAGGTGCGGAGCGGTGTTGCTGGCGTCGGTGACCTCGCAGATCAGGGAGCTGTCGCGGATCAGCCGCAGCCTGATCGGCGGCTCGCCGTATCTGATGGCGTTGGTGACCAGCTCGCTGACGACCAGCTCGGTGACGAAGGACGCCTCCTCCAGGCCCCAGGCGTCCACCTGGTCGACGGCGAACTTCCTGGCGTGCGGCACCTGCGCGGCGTCGGGCTCGACGTCCCAGTCGGCGACGTGGTGGGGATCCAGCGCGTGCGTGCGAGCGAGCAGCAGGGCGGCGTCGTCGGTGCGGCGATCGGGGAGCATGGCGTCCGTCACCGTGTCGCACAGGGCCTCCAGTGAGGGGGCCGAGTGGTTCAGCACCCGTTGCAGTTCGGCGATCCGCTCGTCGATGTCGTGCTCGCGGTCCTCCAGCAGCCCGTCGGTGAAGAGGGCGAGCAGGCTGCCCTCCGGGAGTTCCGACTCGGTGGACTCGAACGGCAGGCCGCCGATGCCCAGCGGCGGTCCGGGGTGTGCGGTCACCGGGACCCTGGTGCCGTCCGGGTGGATGATCAGCGGCAAGGGGTGGCCCGCGCTCGCCAGCGTGAAGCGCCGGGAGACCGGGTCGTAGACGGTGTACAGGCAGCTGGCCCCGGACTCGCCGGTCTGCCGGAAGTGGTCCGCGGGCCGGAGGTCGCTGGCGAGGTGGAGGACCAGGTCGTCCAGGTGGGTCAGCAGCTCGTCCGGCGGCAGGTCGACGTCGGCGAGGGTGCGGACCGCCGTACGCAGCCGGCCCATGCTGGCCGAGGCGTGCAGGCCGTGTCCGACGACGTCACCGACGACCAGGGCGACCCGGGCGCCGGACAGCGGAATGACGTCGAACCAGTCACCGCCCACTTCCGTGCCGGTCCCGCCGGGCAGGTAGCGGGACGCCACCTCGACCGCCTCCTGGTTCGGCAGCCCCTGCGGCAGCAGGCTGCGCTGCAGGGTCAGCGCGGTCGTGCGCTCGCGCGCGTACCGGCGGGCGTTGTCGATGGCGACCGCTGCCTTGGCGGCCAGCTCCTCGGCGAGGATCAGATCGTCTGCGGTGAAGGCCTCGGGCCGGTCCAAGCGGGAGAAGGTGACGACGCCGAGCAGCGCGCCGCGGGCCCGGAGCGGCACGGTGATCCGGCCGGTCAGCCCGTCCGCGGCGAGGGACTCGTCGATCAACGGGTTGCCCGGCGGCCAGTGGGCCGGGTCGGCGGCGAGCCCCGGACCGAACGCCCACTCGCCGCCCTGGCCGGGGTCGGCGGCGAGCTCCACCGTGGACCTGCCGGTGGTCATGCAGCGGGCGGCGACGGACCCGGGAGCGTGGCCGACCTGTGTGCCGGGCCCGGGAGCCGAGTCGGTGTCCTCCTTCGCGCTGTGCCGGGCGGCACGGCTTAGCGTGATCGTCTCGCCGGGGGCGAACGAGGACGCGGAGGGTGGTTCCTCTCCGCGCAGCACCTCGTCGAACAGATCCACGCTGACGAGGTCGGCGAATCCCGGCACCGGGGTGCCGGCCAGTTCGTGCGCGGTGCCGATCACGTCGAGTGTCCGGCCGATGCCGCCGCCGGCCTCGTTCAGCATGAGCAGCCGCTGCCGCGCCCAGTACTCGGCGCTCATGTCGAATCCCCAGTTGGCGATCGCGCGGACCCTGCCCTCGGCGTCCCGCACGGGCCAGATGCTGGTGGCCCAGGCGTTGGCGTAGTCGCTGCCGCGGGGGCGGAAGACGGTGATGAGACGCGCGGGCTCGCCCGTCCTCGCCACTTCGGCGAGCTTGTCGGTGTAGGGCTTGTCGTCGCGTTCGGGGAACAGCGTGCGGTCGAATTCGGGCAGCACCTCGCGGTACTTCTTGCCGAGCACCTGCTCCTCGGAGTGCGCTATCACCCGGCCCGAGGAGGCGTTGATCCACAGGAACCGCAGCTCAGGGTCGTACACGCCCAGAGCGAAGGGGCACTGCTCGAAGGCCCGGTCGGCGATCACGGGGCGGCGTCCCCAGCGCTGCACGGTCACCACGTGCCCCAGTGCCCGCCCGTCGGGGCCCGACAGCGGGTGCGCCGCCACCACGGCGTCCACCGTGGAACCGTCCCGGTGGCGCAGGGAGACGAACCCCGTGGGGTCGGGGCCGGCGCCGTACCCCTCGGGGAAGCCGGGCGGCGGGGGATCGACCAGCAGCTCGGCCACCGGGCGGCCGACGATCTCCTCCGCCGGCCAGCCCAGCAGCAGCCGGCCCCCCTCACTCCAGCCGCTCACCACGCCGTCCGGGGCCACCACGACCACGGCAGTGGGGGAGTCCTGCTTGCCGGCCATCTCCACGCGCCACGCCTCCGTCCGGACGGCCGTGCCCCTCGGGGCTGGTTTCCAGCGGCTGCTTCCAGCGTAGAGCCGCCCCCGCTCCCCGGCGCCCCGGCCGGCGCGTGGCTGGAGGAGTCCCCCGATCAGTAGCCGTAGATCATCTTGTAGGCGACCTCCGGGAGGAACTGCCCGGCCGAGGAGCCGGCTCCGACGCCGCAGTTGCCGTCGGACTCGCCCGGGACCTTGACCCACAGGAGCATCTCGGCGCCTCCGCCCAGCTGGGTGGGGGTGCCGATACGGCGGCCCGCAGGGTTGCACCACTGGCCGTTGGCGCCGTTGCCGTTGCGGCTGGTGTCCACGACGAACGGCTTGGTGTAGCCGTACCGGGCGCTGAGTTCCCTGTTCACGGCGGCGCCGTACGCGGTGTTCTCGGCCGTGGTCAGGTAGTTGGAGACGTTGAGCGAGAAACCGCGGGCCTGCCGGAGTCCGGCCCCGTGGAGGCGCTGGGCCATGGTCGCCGCGCTCGCCCAGGCCGGGTTGCCGGCGTCGAGGTAGACCCAGGTGTTCGGGGCCTGACGGTTGAACTCGGCGAGCGCGCCGGTGAGCATGCCCCTGCGTTCGTCGATCTGGGCCTGGGTCATGCAGCCGTAGTCCCCGAGGGAGTCCGGTTCGAGGACGACGACGGCCGGGCGGCCCGCGATCCCGCCCGCGAACTGGGCGATCCAGTTCGCGTAGGCGGACGGCGAGGACGCTCCGCCCGCCGAGTGCCCGCCGCAGTAGTCGCGGTTGTAGATGTTGTAGGCGACGAGGACGGGCAGCTTGTCCCGGGCGTCCGCGGCGCCCACGTACGCGCCCGTGGCGGTGCCGATGGTGCCGCTCCAGGAGCCGAACCAGCGGGCCGTCGGGGTGTTGGCGATGGAGGCGTTGATCGCGGGCGCCCGGCCGTCGCCGGGGTTGGCGGCGACCCACCGCTTCGCACTGGAGTCGGGGTCCGCGTAGAACCCGTTGGTCATGGTCGTCGGGTCGGCCGCGTGGGCGGACGGGGCGGCGGTGAACAGGAGCGGCAGCGAGGAGAGTGCCGCCGCCAGGGCGAGAAGTCTGCGGCGCATGACGGGTACCTCGGCTTTCTGACAGGGGTGCGTACGAAAGGTCGGTGATGAGCGGGTGAGGGAGCGCTCCCATCGGAAGCGCTCCGCGCGCACGGTCGGTCAGCTGGCCTGGTGGGGGGGTGATGGGTCCATGACACATCAGGGCGTTCGAGTGCCCGGGCAACCTGGATGATAGGAGGCCCGGGGTACCCGTCAATACCTCTCGCATTATTCGGTCTGACCCTCGAAACATTCGAAGGCGCCCGCAACCGCGCCAGCCGGTAGGCGCGCCCTCAGTCGCGCCTACCGGCTGGGGGCCACAACCGCGCCTATCGGCTGGGGGAGGCCGTCACCTCCCTCAGCAGCTGGGTGAAGGACCGGCCCCACGCCTCGATCGTCTCCGCCCCGAACAGGTCCGTCGAGTACTCGAACGTCACCGTGATCGTGTCCGCCTCGGGGGCGATCACCACGTAGAGCTCGTTGCGGGACACGCCCTCGGCGGGGAGGGCCGTGATGGTCGTTCGGACGTCGTGGAGGTTCAGGGACGGGGGCTCCGTGGTGACGACCGTGAACAGGACCGTCGGGAACAGGGACTCCGCCAGGTCGGGCGCGACCAGGGAGACCACGTCCGTCAGGGGGAGTTCCTGGTGGTCCAGGGCCGTGAAGAGGGTGGTGCTCAGTTGGGTGACGAGGTCGGGGAAGGAGCCGGCCTCGGACAGGCGGGCGCGCAGCAGGACCGCGTCGCCCAGGATGCCGACGATGTCCTCGCGGTCGCGGCGGACGCGGTTCGCGCTGGAGGCGGCCAGGACGATGTCGTCCCGGTCGCCGCACAGGGTGCCCAGCCAGGTCGCGAACGTGGCCGCCAGGATCGTGTAGGCCGTGGTGCCCAGGCGGGTCGCCGTGTCCGTCAGGCGGGCGGCGGTGCCGTCGTCGACGGTCCAGGTGTGCAGGGCGCCCCGGCCGGACAGGGTGCGGGGGCGGGGGTGGTCGTAGGGGAGGGGCGGGCGCAGGGGGATGCCCTCCAGTTCCGTGCGCCAGAAGTGGTCCAGGGCTTTCCTGCGGTCGTCCGGGAGGTTGTGTTCCGCCCGGGCGAAGTCGGTGAAATGGGCGGTGGGGGCGGGTAGTTGCGGAGCGGCGCCGGTTCGGTGCGCGTGGTACAGGTCCGCCAGGTCGTGCCTGATGATGCCCAGGGACCAGCCGTCGCAGACCGCGTGGTGGAAGACCGTGACCAGGACCCAGCGGTCCCGTGCGACGCGGGCCAGACCGAAGCGGAACAGGGGCGGCTGGTCCATCGTGAAGGGGACGGACACCTGCTCGCGGCACCAGCGGTCCACCGCCTCCTCCATGTCACCGGCGTGCGCGCGCAGGTCGCTGAGCGGCAGGGACACGGGGACGTCGGACAGCACCTCGACCTCGTACCGTCCGTCCTGCCGGCGCACCGGCCTGCCGCGCAACGCGTGATGGCGGGCCACCAGATCCGTCAGGGCCCGGTGCAGCGCGCCGGGGTCCAGGTCGCCGTGCAGGTCCACGCGGTGGGCGATGTTGTAGACGCTCGGGTCGGCGAGCGCGTGGTGGCGGCGCCACAGGCGGCGCAGGGTCGACGGCATCGGGACGGTGTCCACGACCCGGGCGCGGTTCGCGATGCCCCGGATCGTCGGGTCCAGGAAGAACTCGGCCATCGTCAGGTCGACGCCCGCCGCCTCCCGCATCCGGTTCAGCAGCCGGATCGCACTGAGCGAGTGGCCGCCGAGTTCGAAGAACGGTGTCGTGACCGGGACCGGCCGGGTGTCCAGTTCCTCGCACCACAGCTCGTGCAGCACCTTCTCCAGGTCCGTCGCCGGCTCCGAGCGCGAGGGCTCCGCCGCGTCGTCCGAGTCGTCCGTGTCGTCCCCGGGGGCCGGCAGGGCCGCGCGGTCCAGCTTGCCGGAGGCGTTCACCGGGAGGCGGTCCAGGAGCACCCAGCGGCGGGGGACCAGGTGGTCGGGGAGCCGGGCCGCCAGCGCGGTGCGGACAGCGGGCCCGGACGTCCCTTCGTCCGGGACCACGTACGCCACCAGCTCGGTGTCGCCGTGGCGGTCGCGGCGCGGGAGCACCGCCGCGTCCCGGACGGCCGGCAGTGCCGTCAACGCCGCCTGGACCTCGCCCGGTTCCACCCGGTGGCCGCGGATCTTGACCTGGTCGTCGGCCCGGCCCCGGTACTCCAGGGTGCCGTCCGTACGCCAGCGGCCCAGGTCGCCCGTGCGGTACAGCCGACCGCCCTCGCCGTCGTCGAGGAACGCGGCGGCCGTCTCGGCGGGGCGGTCGTGGTAGCCGTACGCCACCGGCACGCCGCTCACGTGGATCTCGCCGACCGCTCCGAGCGGCACCGGCCGGCCCGTGCCGTCCAGAAGCAGGATCCGGGCTCCCGGCACCGGTGTGCCGATCGGGGGCCACTCCTCACCGGCCGGATCGACGCGGTGCGACGTGACGATGATCGACGTCTCCGTGGGGCCGTACTGGTTGTGGAGGGCGCACTGCGGGTGCGTGCCGAGGAAGCGGCGGAAGGCCGGCGTGAGCCGCAGCGCCTCGCCCGCCGAGAACAGCTCGCGCAGGGACGGCAGTTGGGGGGTCGTCTCCATCAGGTACTTCAGCGGGGTGCAGGGCATGAAGAGGCGCTGCACCTCGTGGCGGCGCACCGCCTCGGCCACCGCAGCCGGATCGTGCCGTACGGCGTCGTCGACGAGGACGAGCGCCGCCCCCGACGCGAGCGTCGTGAAGATCTCCTGGACGCTCACGTCGAACGCCGGTGACGTCCACTGGAGTGTGCGGAGCGCCGGGTGCCGGGTCAGGTGGTGCCGGACCAGGTTCGCGGGGCCCCGGTGGGGTACGACGACGCCCTTCGGGCGGCCGGTCGAGCCCGAGGTGTGGATGCAGTAGGCCGGGTCCTCGGGCCCGGCGCCGTCCGCGAGCGGGGTCGACGGGAGGGTGTCGTCCGCCGACTCCACGAGCTGGACGGGGAGTTCGAGGTCCGGGCGGGCCGTCGCCTCGGAGGTGAGGAGGAGCACCGGTTCCGTGTCGGCGAGGAGCAGGGCCAGGCGCGGGGCGGGCAGGGACGGGTCGAGCGGGACGTAGGCCGCTCCCGTCTTGAGGACCGCCAGCAGAGCCATGATCAGCCGCGGGCCGCGGGGCAGCAGGACCGCCACGCGCTGTCCCCGTCGCGCGCCGCGGGTGCGGAGCAGGTGGGCCAGGCGGTTGGCCGCCGCGTCCAACTCGGCGTAGGACATGCGGCCTTCGTCGTCGAGGAGCGCCACGGCGTCCGGTGTGCGGCGCGCCTGCTGCTCGAACAGGCCGTGCAGGGTGCCGGGGGCGGCCGGGCCGGTGTCCGCCTCGGTGTCCGTCCCCGTGTCCGCCCCGGTGTCCGTCCACGTGTCCGTCCCCGTGTCCGCCTCGGTGTCCGTCCCCTCTCCGGTGCGCTCCAGGCGGGCCAGCGCGGTGCGGTCGGCCGCCGTGAGGGCGGTCAGAGCCGCGAGCGGCGCGTCCGGCGTGTCCAGCGTCCGGCGCAGCACCTGCTCGACGTAGTCCACGAAACGGCGCACCGTGACCTCGTCGAACAGGGCCGTGTCGTACTCGACCATGAAGCGGACGCCGCCCGGGTGGCGGGTGAGGTAGACGCTGAGGTCGAACGGGGCGCGGTCGCTCGGGACGTCGAGCAGGGTGGCGGTGAGGCGGGGCGGGTCGAACTCCGCCCCGCCCTCGTTCTCGTACTCCACCATCACCTGGAACAGCGGGTTGCGGCCGGGGTCGCGGCGCGGGTTGAGGGCGCTGACCAGCTCGTCGAAGGGGACGCCGCTGTGTTCGAAGGCCGCGGTGCTGCTCGCGCGGACCCGGCCCAGCAGGGTCGCGAAGTCCGGGTCGCCGGTGAGGTCCAGGCGCAGCGGGACCGTGTCGAGGAAGAGACCGACGTGGTCCTCGGCGCCGGTGGGGCGGGACGCCACCGCCGTGCCGATCACCACGTCCCGCTGCCCGCTGAACCGGCCGAGGACCGCGCCGATCGCGCCGGTCAGCGTCATGAAGAGGGTGGCGCGCTGCCCGGCCGCCCATGTCTGCAGGCGGCCGGTCAGGTCGGCGTCGAGGGCGTGGGTGAGGCTCGCGCCCGCTCCCGTCCTGACCGGGGGACGGGGGCGGTCGGTGGGCAGGTTCAGTTCCGGTGTGCCGGCGAGGTGCTGCCGCCAGAAGTCCAGGGACGCGGGGTCCGGCGGGCCGGCCGCCGGCAGCTCGGGCAGCGGCCGCGGTTCGGGACCTCCGCCCCGCCGGGCGCGGTAGTACGCGGCGAGGTCGCGGGCCAGCACGGCGGTGGAGGAGGAGTCGAAGACGATGTGGTGGGCCAGGAGGAAGAGCAGGTGGCGGTCGGGGGACAGGCGCAGCAGCCGGGCCGCGACCAGGGGGCCCGCGGACAGATCGAGTCCGTGGTCCGCCGCGAGCACCGTCCGCAGGGCCGCCTCCTCCGTCGCACCCGTGTGGTCCTCCACGGGGCAGTCCAGCGGCATGCGGTCGCGTATCTCCTGGTAGGGGACACCGTCCGTGTCGCCGAACACCGTGCGCAGCGCCGGGTGCCGGTCGGCGACCCGGTCCAGTGCCCAGCGCAGGGCCGGGACGTCCAGCGGGCCGTCCAGGCGGATCGCCTTGGGCTCGTGGTACATGGCGGTGCCCGGGTGCAGTTGCTCCAGGAACCAGATGCGGCGCTGGGCGGGGGTGAGGGGCGCCCGGCGGGGTGCCGACGGTGCCGGAGCCATCGTCCGGGGAGTGCCCGGGGTGCTGCCCGCGGGCCCCGAAGACGCCGGTGCCGCCCTGCGGACCCGGTCCAGGACCGGCAGCGCCGCCAGGACCTTCTCCTTCGGCACGCCGAAGTCCACGAAGCAGGCGATCTCGTCCGCTCCCGCGGCCAGCAGACGCCGTACGGTCTCCCCGGCGGTCTGCTCGTCGCCGATCAGGGCGCGGGAGTCGCAGTAGCGTTCGTAGGCCCGCCCGAGGAGGAACTCCACGTCCTCCTCCGGGGTGTTCTCCAGGTCCACCCGGAAGCCGAGACTGTTGGTGACCTGGTCGAAGAGGGAGAGCGAGGAACGCAGGTACGACAGGAACGGCCGGTACGCCTCGGCCCGCGCCCGCTCCGCGTCCTCCTCCAGGTAGGTGTGCACGAGCACCACCACCCGCCCGGCCGCCGGGTCGAGACCGTGCTCGGCACGGCAGCGCCGGTACAGCGCGATGTTCTCGGCCAGTTGCTCCACCGTCTGCGTCATCAGGTTGGTGACCACGCCGAGGTCCTCGGCGGCCGCCCGGCGGTAGCTGTCCGGGTTCCCGACGACGGCCACGTACATCGGGGGGCTGTCCTGGACGGGGCGGGGGTGCAGGCTGATCTCGACGGGGGTGCCGTCGCCCGCCGTGGTCTTCAGCGGCTCGCCCGACCAGAGCTGCCGTACGGTCTTCAGCTGCTCGTACATCACCTCGCGGTGGCGGCCGAAGTTCTGCGGGGCGAGCGCGAAGTCGGTGGCGTGCCAGCCGCTCGCGAAGCACAGGCCCGTCCGGCCGCCGGAGATGTTGTCGACGACCGACCACTCCTCGGCGACCCGGGCGGGATGGTGCAGCGGCAGGACGACGGACCCGGCGTGCAGCCGGACCCGGCTGGTCCGGCCGGCCAGGGCCGCGGCCAGGACGGAGGGGTTGGGGAACAGCGCCCCGAAGGAGTTGAAGTGCCGCTCGGGGAACCACAGGGCGTGGAAGCCGTGCCGGTCGGCGAAGTCGGCGGCGGCCATGATCAGGCCGTATTTGTCCTGGTCGCCGTCCTGGGGGTAGTCGCCGAAGAAGTAGAGGCTGAAGTCGGTGTTTCCGGCCGGCGCCGGTGACGTGGAGGGGGCGGGCGCGGTGCTGACGGCCGGGGTGGTGTCGACGGCTGGGGTGGTGTCGACGGCCGAGGTGGTGCTGAGGGCGGTGGGCTCGGTCCGTGGCGTCGCGGTGGCGGCGGTCGTGGCGAGGACGTCGAGCTGGCGGGAGATCATCTCGCCGACCTGTTCGACCAGTTGTCCTGCCAGGTGCAGCTGCTGTCCGAAGAGGGCGGTCAGGCCTTCGGCGGGGCTTCCGGCGGGGTCGGCGGGGCCTGCGGCGGTTTCGGCGGTCTCCTGCGCGGCAGGGCGCGCCACTGATTGCCGAACCACCGGCTCAGCGAGCGCCGTTCCCGCTCCCTGAACCACCGTGGCCGAGGCGCTCCCCACCGGCCGTCCGTCCCCCCGCAGCTCCCCGACCCGTTCGGCCAGCCTCCGCGGCGTGTCCGCCGTGTCGAAGACCTCCCGGACCGGGACCCGGACGCCGTACCGCTGCTCCAGTTCCGTCGTCATGCTCATCAGGGACAGCGAGTCGGCGCCCAGTTCGAAGAACGAGCTGTCCGGTGCGACCTCGGCGAGCGCGCGGCCGAGCTTCTCCGCCGTCAGTTCCCGGACGGTCGTGAGGACGTCGAGAAGCGCACCGTCCATGGGAACCTCCAGCCGCTCTGGAGCCGCGACCGGCACGGCCGCCACGTCAGGAGCCGCGACCGCCACGGCCGCCTCGTCAGAAGCCGCGACCGCCACAGCGCCCTCGTACCGCACCGTGCGCCGTCGCAGCGGATGCCCCGGGAGCGGGATCCGGCCCCCGTCCGTGACGAGCGCCGGCCAGTCCAGGTCGGCGCCCCTGCGGTACAGCGAGCCGAGCGCCGTCAGGAAGCCGTGTGCCTGCTCGGCGGCCCCGTCCCCGTCGCCCTGCCCGCTCAGCCAGCGGCTGTCGGGTACGCAGTGCCGGCCGAGGCCGGTGAGTGTGCGCCCGGCGCCGAGCTCGACGAAGTCGCGGCAGCCCTGCTCGACCGCCGCCGCCATGGCGAGGTCGAAGCGGACCGGCTGCCGGGCCTGGCGGCAGAGGTGGTCGGCGTCGGCCGTCCAGCCCGGCCGGCGCAGCTCACCGTCGGCCGTGGTCACCAGCGGGGTGTGCAGCGGGCGGTACGTCACCTCGCGCGCCCGGGCGCGGAACTCGTCCAGGGCGTTGTCGACGTCCGCGGAGTGGAACGCCCGGTCGACCGGCAGCGCACGCCACCGCAGGCCCTCCTGGTCGAGCAGCCGCGCCGCCTCCTTGAGGGCCTCGGGCGAGCCGGAGAGCACCTGGGCCCGGGGGCCGTTGACCGCGCCGAGTTCCGCGCCGCAGGCCGAGGCGACGCGCTCGGCGGTGGCCCGGTCGGCCCGGACGGCGAGCATGCCCCCGGCCGGGCAGCGGAGCTGCATCAGACGCCCGCGCCAGGCGGTGAGGCGCAGCCCGTCCTCCAGGGTCAGGGCGCCCGCCGCGTACAGGGCGGCGTACTCGCCGACGCTGTGGCCGAACAGCAGCCGGGGCCGTATCCCGGCCGCCCGCCAGGCGTCGGCCAGCGCCGCCTGATGGGCGAAGAGGGCGGCCTGCGCGGTCTCGGTGGGCCAGGTCCCGTCCGCCGTGGGGGAACCGGCCGGACCGGGAGCGGCCAGCAGCGTGGCGAGCAGGCCGCCGCCGAACTCGTCGGCGTGGAGCGCCTCGCACCGGTCGAGCGTGGCCCGGGCGGCGGGGCTCACGGCGTACAGGCCGCTCGCCATGCCGGGGCGGGCGGTGCCCTGGCCCGTGCAGGCGAAGGCGACCGGGCCGACGGGGGCCGGCGTGACGCGTGCCGCCGCGGCCGGCTCGGCGTGCCGGTGTTCCTCCAGCGCGCGGGCGAGGTCGCCGGCCGTGCGGCCCGCCACGGCGAGGCGTGCCGGGCGGTGCGGCCGGCCGAGGGCCAGGGTGGCGGCCACGTCGGCGGCGGGGAGGTCCGGGCGGGCCAGGAACCGGTCGCGGAGCGCTGCCGTCAGCTCGTCCAGGGCCTCGGTGTCGCGGGCCGACACGGGGACGAGGACGGGCAGTTCGGGCACCGGGCGGGGACGTGCGGGCGGGGCCTCCTCCAGGACCACGTGGGCGTTGGTGCCGCCGACGCCGAGCGCGCTCACGCCGGCCCGGCGGGGCACGCCGTCCGGCACCGGCCACGGCCGCAGCTCCGTGGCGAGCGTCAACCCGCTGTCGTGCAGGGGAAGTTCGGGGTTGGGCCGGATCAGGTGCGGTGTCGGTACCAGGGTGCGGTGGCGCAGCATCAGGACCGTCTTGATGAGCCCGGCCATGCCCGCACAGCTGTCGAGGTGCCCGATGTTCGGCTTCACCGAGCCGACGGCACAGGAGCCGGTGCGGCCACCGCCGTCCGGGCGGAGCGCCCGCGCCAGTGCCGTGAGTTCGACCGGGTCGCCGAGCCGGGTTCCCGTGCCGTGTGCTTCCACGTAGGAGATCGTCTCCGGCGGTACGTCCGCCCTGCGCAGGGCCTGGCGCACGACGTCGGCCTGGCCCTCGACGCCGGGGGCGCTGAAGCCGACCTTGGCGGCGCCGTCGTTGTTGACCGCCGAGCCGAGGATCACCGCGTGCACGGTGTCGCCGTCGGCCAGCGCCCGGTCGAGGCGCTTGAGCAGCACGGCGGCCACGCCGTTGCCGCCGACGGTGCCGTCGGCCTCCCCGTCGAAGGCGCGGCACCGTCCGGTGGGCGAGAGGATCGATCCGGGGTGGCTGTGGTAGCCGGTCTCCTGCGGCAGGTGCACGGCGGCGGCGCCCGCCAGCGCCAGGTCCGCCTCACCCGTCAGCAGCGCCTGGGCCGCGAGGTGCACCGCGACCAGGGACGTCGAACAGGCCGTCTGCACGCCGATGGCCGGCCCGGTGAGGCCGAGCCGGTAGGCGACCCGGGTGGCGAGGAAGTCCGGCTCCTGCCCGATGGCCGACTGCATGCCGGCGGCCGGGTCCGCCGGGTCGTACGGCGAGCCGGTCGTGGACCGCTGGTGGTCGTAGAGGTTCATGCCCGATCCGGCGAACACCCCCACCCGGACGCCCGGGGCGGTCGCCGCGTGGCCGCCGTCCTCCAGGGCCTCGTGGCAGCACTCCAGGAACAGCCGGTGCGCGGGGTGCGTGAGCCCGGTCTCCTTGGGGCTCATGCCGAAGAAGTCCCCGTCGAACTCCTCGACGCCGTCGAGGACCCCGGCGACGGGCACGAGGCCGGGCGCGCGGCGCTGCTCCGGGGTGAGGCCCGCCGCCCGGAGCTCCCGCTCGCTGAACACCCGGACGCTGTCCACGCCGTCCCGCAGGTTCGCCCAGAACCCGTCCGCCGAGTCGGCGCCCGGGAAGCGCAGCGACAGTCCGATGACGGCCACGCGGCGGTCGGGGGAGCCGTCGTCGCTCCGCGTCCGCGGCACCGCTGCCGCCGCCGTGCCGCCCGCGAGGTGCGCGGCGAGCGCGGCGGCCGTCGGGTGCTCGAAGAACGCCGTCTGGGCGATCGGTGTCCCGAGGCGCTCGGACAGCCGGTTCCGTAACCGCACCACCAGCACGGACGTCAGGCCGAGTTCGTAGAACGGCACGTCCACGTCGACCGGGCGGCCCAGCACGGCGCCCAGTTCCTCCCGGACGGCACGTGTCACCGCGTCGGCGTCCCGGCCCGGCACGGCGCCCAGTTGCTCCTGGACGGCGTGTGTCATCGCGTCGGCGTCCCGGCCCAGCCGTTTGGGAAGCTCGGCGCGCCGCACCTTGCCGGCCGGCGTCCGGGGGAACTCGTCCTCCGGAACGGGCAGCACGTACGCGGCCGTCAGCCGGAGGCGGGTGAACAGCGCGGCCCTGACCTCCGCGGCGATCCGCCGGTCCTCGTCGGCGCCGCGGCTGACGAAGAACACGGCGAGTTCCTCCGTGCCCCGCTCGGCGTCCGGGATGCCGCAGGCGGCGACCTCGCCCTGCCGGACGCCGTCGACGGCGGTGGCGGTCTCCTCCACCTCGTGGCAGTAGACGTTGTGGCCGTTGAGGATGATGACGTCCTTGCGGCGGCCCGTGATGACGACCTGGTCCTCGTCGAGGAAGGCCAGGTCGCCCGTGTCCAGCCAGTCCCGTCCGGCCGGGTAGGCGGCGGCGTCCGCCTCCGGGTTGTTCACGTAGCCGGGGGTGAGCCGCGCGGGCGAGTGGACCTGGAGCCGGCCGATCCGGCCCGGCGGGGCGAGGTCGCCGCGGTCGTCGACGATGCGCAGGGTGACGCCGTGCGCGGGCGAGCCGGAGGCGACGAAGGTGACGCAGTCGGCGTCCGGGGCGTCCTCGGCGGCCCGGAGCAGCTCGCCGCCCAGGCTGCTCTTGAGCAGGCGGTGCACGGTGCCCGGCCGGTCCAGCCGGCCGTAGGTGACGGCCGTGACGGTCTCGGCCATGCCCCACACCGGGGCGATGTGCTCCTCGCGCACGCCGTACGGGGCCGTCGCGTCGAGGAAGCGGCGCAGCACCGGCAGCACCACCCGCTCGCCCCCGCACACCAGGGACTTCAGGCCGCTCAGGTCCCAGTGGCGGCCGGGCCGCTCGGCGAGCGCGTCGGCGACCAGCCGGTAGGCGAAGGTCGGGGCCCAGCCGTGCCGCGCCCGGTGTTCGTGGAGGAGGTCGAGCCAGCGCAGCGGGTCGGCGAGGACCCGGTCGGTGGGCGCGTGGACGTTGGTGCTGCCGGTGAAGACGGCGAGCAGGTGGTAGAGCAGGAAGGCGCCGCTGTGGTCGACGGGCAGCCAGTTGACCAGGGTGTCGTCCGGGCGGACGTCGAGGACGCGGCGGCTGCTCGCCGCGAAGTCCGCGAGCCCGGCGTGCGTCAGCCGCGCGGCCTTCGGGACGCCGGTGCTGCCGGACGACAGCATCAGCAGGGCCGTGTCGGACGGGTCCGGCTCGACGTGGTCGGCCGCGGGCGGCGCGTCCAGGCAGTCCCGGGCGAGGGCGACGCGCGGCGCGGGCGTGACACCGGCGAGCGCAGCCGCGCCGGGCGCGTCGGTCAGGACCAGCGGCCCGCCGAGTAACGCGGTGGCCTGCCGCAGGCGTTCGGAGGCGGGGGAGCCCGGCGCGGGATGCTCGGCGATGGCCACCGGGAGGGCGCCGCCGAGCACACAGGCCCAGAAGGCGGGGAAGAACTCGTCCAGGGGCAGCCCGCACAGCACCACCGGGTCGCCGCGCCGCACCCCGCGGGCGCGCAGACCGGTGAGCACGCGGCGGGCAGCGTCCAGCAGTTCGGGGTACGACCGTGAGCCGGTCGTGCCGTCGGCGGCGACGGTGACGACGGCCCCGCCGGGAGCCGACCGGGCGGCGCCCAGCAGCGCCCGTACGGCGTCCACCGGGTCGTCCTGCGTGCGCTCGGGCTCAGGACCCGTGCAGATGGCTTGCCCCCGTAGACGTTCCATGCGTGTCCTCTCCCGTTTCTCCGCTGGTGGACGAGCGATCCTCGGCCTTGCGCGTGTGGTGCCTTCGTGCGGTCTTGCGTGTGTGGTGCCTTAGTACGGCCTTGCCCGTGCGGTGCCTTCGTACGGTGAGCAGCAGAACCACCGCCCCGCACACCGCCGCCCCGTGGAAGGCCCCCACGACGGCCAGTGCGGGCAGGGCCTCGAGGGCGGCCGCCGCGGCCACCGTGCCCAGGGCGAACCCGGACTGCTCGGCGGTCGCGGACAGCCCGAAGAGCCGGCCGCGCTGCCGGTCGGGGGCCGCCTGGAGCCGCGAGGTGTAGACGATCTCGGTCCAGCCGTCCGCGAACCCCGCCGCCACGGCCGCCGCCATCAGGGCCGGGGCGGGCAGCCCGGTGAACGCCGCCACGAAGCAGAACGACATCGCGCAGGTGCCCGCGGCGAAGGCGCGCTCGCCCCAGGACGTGTCGCGCGACCGGCGCTTGAGGACCTGGTGGGCGAGCAGGGTGCCCACGGCCCACGCCGACCAGAACCGGGTCATGAACACGGCCGGTTCGGACGGCTCGGCCGCGTGGGCCGCCAGCGGCAGCGCCACGTTGTGCGACGCGGACGCCAGGGCGTCCAGGCCCCGCAGCGCGATCAGCCCGAGCAACGGCCCGGCGAGGCCCGCCACCCGGCGCCGCAGCCGCCCGCCGCGCACCGGTACAGGGTCGCTCCGCTCCCCGGCCGGCGGGTCGTCCTCACCGGTGGAGTCGGTGCGCGGCCGGAGCACCAGCACCGCGGCGCCGGACACCGCGAAGCTCGCCGCGTTGACGGCGAACGCGACGTCGAACCCGCCGAGGGCGATGACCGGCGCGGCCGAGGCGAAGCCCAGCACCGTGGCGACGGACCGGGCCGTGACGAGGACGCCGTTGGCCCGGGCCCGGTCGTCCTGCCCGACCATGACCGGGACCGCGCTGCGCAGGGCGACGTTGAAGAACGTGTTGCCCGCGCCCAGCACGACGACCGCGCCGAGCAGGACGACCAGCGGTGTGCCGGAGGACCAGAGCGCGAGCAGCACCATGGCGAACGTCTGGGCGAGGTCCGTGGCCACCATGACCGCGCGGCGCGTGAACCGGGCCGTCAGGGCTCCGGCGGCGAGCCCGGCCGTGACCCCGGACAGCAGCCGTACGGCCATGACCACGCCCACGCCCCAGGCGGTGCCGGTGACCTCGTACGAGAACAGGCTGAGCGCGATCAGGTTGAGATAGGTCCCGTAGGCCGACACGGCGTGCGCGACCACCAAGGACCGGAACCGCCAGTCCACCCCCGTCACCGGACTCCTCGACCTGTTGGGCCAGTGTCAGCCGCCCGGCGGCCCGGGCAACGCGTTCGATCATTGCAGAGGTGTTCGACCGGCGGGCGGAAACGCGTCTGATCGCAGGTCAGGGGCTGTCCGCGGGGAGCGCAGCGGTCAACTCGGGGTGCGTGAGCGCCGCGTCACCCGCTCCAGATGCCGGGCGAACACCTCACGCGCGTCCGGCGTCAGGCTCCGCAGCGCCACCAGCGCCGTGACGGCGACGTCGCACAGCTCCGACTGCACGTCGTCCCAGGTGTGCGTCACGCCCTTGCGGGGGTTCTGGCCGGTCGCGCCGATGACGGCCTCGGCGACCTCGCCGACCTCCTCGTTCAGCTTCAGGATGCGCAGGAGCACGCCCTCGGGGCCGTCGATCGGGCGGCTGCTGTCCAGCCACTCCCACAGGGCGTCGATGGAGGCCCACAGCTCGGGCCCGGGCGGGGCGTGACCGCTCAGCGCGGCGTGATCGCTCAGCGGGGTGTGATCGCTCATGGAGGCAGCCTGTCACGGGGGTCTGACAACGCCCCGGGGCCGCCCGCGACCCCTGCTCCAGGTACTCCTCCTCGTACTCCTCCGCGTACTCCTCCTCGAACTACTCCAGGTACTCCTCCTCGAACAGCGGGTCCTGCTCGCCTTCCTTGGCCTGGCGCAGCCGCCGGGCGCGCGCCCCCACCACCAGCGCGGTCCCCGCCGCCGTCGCCGCGAACGCCACCGGGATCATCCAGCTCCGGTTCACCGCGTGCCCGAGCGCGTGGTCCAGGGAGAGCCGCCCCGGGCCGGTGACGGCCAGGCCGGCGGCCGTCAGGCCGAGCGTCGCGGCGTACTCGTAGCCGCCGCCCTGGTTGAAGAACCCGTTCGGGGCGTGCACCGCCGCGGCCCCCGCCATCGCCCCGGCCGCCGCGGCTCCGGCGGCCGGTGTGGCCAGGCCCAGGGCCAGCAGCGCGCCGCCGCCGGTCTCCGCGAGCCCCGCCGCCGTGGCGCTCGCCTTGCCCGGGGCGTAGCCCACGGACTCCATGAACTGCCCGGTGCCCTCGATGCCGTGTCCGCCGAACCAGCCGAACAGCTTCTGTGTGCCGTGGGCGGCCAGCACACCGCCCGTCCCCAGCCGGAGCAGCAGCAGGCCCAGATCACGTCGGTGGTAACGCCTCACGTCGTCTCCCGGAGCAGACAGCAGGAACAGAACAGAGCCGACCGCGGGAACAGAGCGGACAGCAGGAAGGAGAACCACTCCTTCTCCTCGCGTTTCCACCGTCGCACTCCTGACACCCCCCGACACCCGGCGGACCCGCCCGGGACGCCGTTCGGGTGGCACCGGTGGCGGCGCCCGGTGGCCGGTACGAGGCTGACTCGCATGACGATTCAGACCACGCGTCTCAGCGACCCGGCCGTCCGCGCCTTCGTGACCGCCGTGAACAACCACGACCGCGAGGGCTTCATGGCGCTCCTCGCGCCGGGCGCGACCGTGGCGGACGACGGCTCCGACCGCGACCTCGCCGACTGGGTCGACCGGGAGATCTTCTCCTCCCACGGCCACCTGGAGGTCGACAACGAGTCCAACGGCGGCCGTGCCCTCCTCGCCCGCTACAGCAACGACACCTGGGGCGAGATGCGCACCCGGTGGAGCTTCACCGTGGACGACGACGGCAGGATCACGCGCTTCGAGACCGGACAGGCCTGAAACCCCGCCCCTCAGGGGCTTGTCTTCGCGTGCGCTCCAACTCCTAGCATCCCCGGACATGGAGACCACACGGCCGCTGGGAAGCAGCGGCATCGAGGTGAGCGCCCTCGGCTTCGGCTGCTGGGCCATCGGCGGCGAATGGCAGGGGGCCGACGGGCAGCCGCTCGGCTGGGGCAAGGTCGACGACGAGGAGTCGGAACGGGCGGTGCGGCGCGCCCTCGACCTGGGCGTCACCTTCTTCGACACGGCCGACACCTACGGAGCCGGGCACAGCGAACGCGTCCTGGGCCGGGCCCTCGGCAAGCGCCGGGCCGATGTCGTCGTCGCCACCAAGTGGGGCAACGTCTTCGACGAGGAGACCCGCACCCTCACCGGCGGCGACGACTCCCCGGCCCATCTGCGCCGCGCCCTGACCGCGTCCCTGCGCCGGCTCGGCACCGACTACGTCGACCTCTACCAGTTCCATCTCTCCGACGCCGCCCCCGAGCAGGCCGCCTTGCTCCGGGACGAGTGCGAGAAACTGGTCGGCGAAGGGCTGATACGGGCCTACGCGTGGAGCACCGACGACCCGGCACGCGCCGCGGTGTTCGCGGACGGACCGCACTGCGCCGCCGTCCAGCACACCCTCAACGTCCTCCAGGACGCGCCCGCGATGCTCCGGCTGTGCGAGGAGGCGGGCCTGGCGAGCATCAACCGCAGTCCGCTCGCCATGGGGCTGCTCACCGGCAAGCGCCGGGACGGACAGCCGCCGGAGGCCGGCGACATCCGCAGCAGGCCCCCGGCCTGGCTCCAGGGGTTCGGGGACGGCTCCGGCGCCGACCCGGAGTGGCTCGCCCGCGTCGACGCCCTCAGGGACGTCCTCACCAGCGAGGGCCGGACGCTCGCCCAGGGCGCCCTGGCCTGGCTGTGGGCGCGCAGCCCGCGCACGATCCCCATCCCCGGCTTCCGCTCGGTCGCGCAGGCGGAGCAGAACGCGGGGGCGCTGGAGAAGGGCGCGCTGACGGCCGCCCAACTGGCCGAGGTGGACCGGCTGCTCGGACGATGAGCCTGGCGGGACACCGGGCCGACGGCCCGTCGACGTGTGCGGCAGTCGTTCCACGCGCACCGGTGCGCACCCCGCGGTCCCACGCGGGGTCCACCCCCACCCGGTGCCGTGGAACGACTGCCGCCTCCCCCCTGGGTGTGGCCTGCGGAAGCCTTCTGCTCCAACTGTGAAGCTTTCGTGTAGACGAGTTGAGCATAAGTGCCCGACCGGCCGCAATGGTGCGGACGTTCATATTCCGTTTGTATAGGTTGACGGATTGACGACCGCGGGGGCCGTGCTCAGCCGCGCCCGACGTACGGCATGGTCGTGGCCAGTACGGTCGCGAACTGCACATTCGCCTCCAGCGGCAGTTCCGCCATGTGCCGCACCGTGCGGGCCACGTCCGCGACGTCCATCACGGGCTCCGGGGCGACTTCCCCGTTCGCCTGCAGGGCTCCCGTCTGCATGCCGGCCGTCATGTCGGTCGCCGCGTTGCCGATGTCGATCTGCCCCACCGCGATCCGGTACGGACGCCCGTCCAGCGACAGCGACTTCGTCAGACCGGTCAGCGCGTGCTTGGTCGCGGTGTAGGCCACCGAGTGCGGCCGGGGCGTGTGCGCCGAGATGGAGCCGTTGTTGATGATCCGCCCGCCCTGCGGCTCCTGCTCCTTCATCTGCCGGTACGCCGCCTGCGCGCACAGGAACGCCCCGTTGAGGTTGGTGTCCACCACGTGCCGCCAGGCCTCGTAGGGCAGCTCCTCGACCGGGACGCCGCCGGGCCCGAACGTGCCCGCGTTGTTGAACAGCAGGTCCACCCGCCCGAACCGCTCGACGGTCGCCGCGAACAGCCCCGTCACGTCCTCCGGGCGCGAGACGTCCGTCCGTACGGCGAGCGCCGCGCCCTCGGGCGCCAGGGCCGCCGTCTCCTCCAGCGTCTCGACGCGCCGGCCCGCCAGCGCCACCGACCAGCCCGCGCGCAGCAGTTCCACGGCGACCGCCCGGCCGATGCCGGAGCCTGCCCCGGTCACCACCGCGATTGAGTTTCCCTTCGCATTCATGGGCCCGCAGCGTACGGGAGGGCCCGGCATGCGGAACTCATCCATCCGTCACGCGAGTGCTGTGTACGTGTCAATCGGGTGTCGTCCCCGGCCACTCCAATGCCCCCTGCAGCCATTCGCCAGGGGAGGACCGGATGACACCCGCAGCACACCCGTCCCAGCACGCCCCCGAACTCCGCGCCGCCGCCCGCCACATCGGCCGCCGCCGCTTCCTCACCACGACCGGCGCCGCCGCGGCGCTGGCCTTCGCGACCAACCTGCCCGCCGTCGGAGTCGCGGCCGCCGCCGAACTCGACGCCGCGCGGATCACCGAGAACCCCTTCACGCTCGGCGTCGCCTCCGGCGACCCGCAGCCCGCCTCCGTGATCCTGTGGACCCGCCTCGCGCCCGCCCCGTTCCAGGCCGACAGCGGACTGCCCGCCGAACGCGTCACCGTGCACTGGGAACTCGCCCACGACGAGCGGTTCCGCCGCGTCGCCCGGCGCGGCACCGCCACCGCGCACCCCGAGTTCCACCACACCGTCCACGTCGAGGTGGACCACCTGGAGGCCGGCCGCGTCTACTACTACCGCTTCCGCGCGGGCCGCTGGACCAGCCCCACCGGCCGCACCCGCACCGCCCCCGACCCCGGCAGCCGCGTCCCGGCCCTGACCCTCGCCGCGGTCTCCTGCCAGGCCTACCACGACGGCTACTACACCCCGTACGCCCATCTCGCCGCCGACGACGTCGACCTCGTCCTCCACCTCGGCGACTACCTCTACGAGTACGCCGTCGACGCGGTGGGCGGCCAGCGCAAGTACACCGACCGCACGCTGCCCGACCTGTTCAACCGGGAGACGCTCACCCTGGAGGACTACCGGCTGCGGTACGCCCTCTACAAGTCCGACCCGGACCTGAGCGCCGCGCACGCCGCGCACCCGTTCGTCGTCACCTGGGACGACCACGAGACCGAGAACAACTACGCCGACGACATCCCCGAGAACAGCGTTCCGCCGGAGGAGTTCCTGCTGCGCCGCGCCTCCGCGTACCGCGCCTACTGGGAGAACCAGCCGCTGCGCCGCCCGCAGCGCCCCACCGGACCCGACATGCGGCTGTACCGCCGCCTGACCTGGGGCCGGCTCGCCCAGTTCGACGTCCTGGACACCCGCCAGTACCGCTCCGACCAGGCCTACGGCGACAAGGCGCACGTGCCCGGCCCCGAGTCCGACGACCCGGCACGCACCATGACCGGTGCCACGCAGGAGCGGTGGCTGCTCGACGGCTGGCGCTCCTCGCGGGCGCTGTGGAACGTCGTACCGCAGCAGGTCCTGTTCGCCCGCCGGCACATGGACGCCACCACCCCGTCCCGGGTGTCGATGGACGCCTGGGACGGCTACAGCGCCTCACGCCGCCGCGTGCTGGACGGCGCGAAGGCCGCCGGCGTGGAGAACCTGATGGTGCTCAGCGGCGACGTGCACTCCGCCTACGCCTTCGACATCAAGGACGACTTCGACGACCCGTCCTCCGCCACGCTCGGCACGGAGATCGTGGCGACCTCGGTCTCCAGCGGCCGCGACGGCGCCGACAAGCCCGCGACCTGGGACACCTACATGTCCGCCAACCCGCACCTGAAGTTCTTCAACGGCCGGCGCGGCTACGTCACCGTCGCGCTCGGACGGGACGCGGCACGCGCCGACTTCAAGACGGTGCCGTACGTGACCCGGCAGGGGGCGCCGGTCACGACGGCCGCGTCCTTCGTGACAGAAGTGGGGAAGCAGGGGCTCACGCCGGCGTGAGTTCCGCCGTGAGGTCCTCGTCCGGGGCCTCGCCCGGGTAGCGGACGCCGACGCGGTCCCGGATCGCGTCGAGCGTCCGCATCACGGCGAGAGTGCCGTCGAGCGGCACGAGCGGGGACTCGGTCTCACCGGCGCGCACGGCCCGCATGACCTCCAGTGCCTCGTGCCGCAGGCTGTTGCGCGGCCCGTCCGCCGGGTCGGCCGTGAACTCCTCGGCGTCGCGGCCGTCCCGGTGCAGCACGAAACGGTCCGGGAAGAAGAAGCCGTGCGGAATGTCGATCCGGCCCTTCGAGCCGGTGACCGAGGCGGAGGTCGCCGTACCGCCCACGATGGAGCAGTGCACCGAACCGAGAGCGCCGCTCTCCCAGGAGAGCACCGCAGCCGTCTGGAGATCGACGCCCTCCTCCGAGAGCACCGCTCGCGCCGCGATGTCCGACGGCTCCCCGAGCAGCAGTTGCGCGAACGACACCGGGTACACGCCGAGATCGAGCAGCGCGCCGCCGCCCAGCTCCGGGTTCCGCAGCCGGTGCGACGGCGGGAACGGGCCGGCCAGCCCGAAGTCCGCCTGGACACTGCGCACCTCACCGATCGCACCGTCGTCGACCAGCGCCTTCAGGCGCCGCACCAGGGGATTGCAGTACATCCACATCGCCTCCATCAGGAAGCGCCCGTGCTCCCGCGCCAGCGCGACGAGTTCCTCCGCCTCGCGCACGTTCAGCGTGAACGGCTTCTCGCACAGCACGTGCCGCCCAGCCGCCAGACACAGCCCGGCGGCCGCCCGGTGCGCCGTGTGCGGGGTGGCGACGTAGACGACATCGATGTCCTCGTCCCGCGCGAGCGCGTTCCAGTCGCCGTACGCCCGGGGGATCCCGAACCGCTCCGCGAACGCCTTCGCCGACTCGTCCGACCGGGACGCCACCGCCACGACCTCCGCGTCCGGCAGGTCGACCAGGTCCGCGGTGAACGCGGCCGCGATCCCTCCGGTCGCCAGGACCCCCCACCGCACCGTGTCCGCCGTCATTCCCGCCCCGCCTTCACCTCGGTGACCCCTAGCAGTCCGTACGAGCTGAGAGCATAGGTGGCGATCGACTCGAAAAGGGAGGGACTCATGCCCGAGGGTGGGGCGTCCATATCGAAGACCGCGCAGGGGGCCGCAGCCGGGACGGAGCGGCCCGACCTCACACCGCACCGCCGCACCGGGCTCCTGGTCACCTTCCTCCTCGGCAGCCTGACCGCCGTACCGCCGCTGGCGATGGACATGTACCTCCCGTCGCTGCCGGAGGTCACCCGCTCGCTGCACGCGCCCGCCGCGACCGTCCAGCTCACCCTCACCGCCTGCCTGGCCGGCATGGCCCTCGGGCAGCTCGTCGTCGGGCCGATGAGCGACCGGTGGGGGCGCCGCCGCCCGCTGCTCGCCGGGCTCGCCGTCTTCGTCGTCGCCACCGTCCTGTGCGCGCTCGCGCCCACCGTCGAACTCCTCGTCGCCTTCCGGCTGGCTCAGGGCCTCGCGGGCGCCGCCGCCATCGTCATCGCCCGGGCCGTCGTCCGCGACCTGTACGACGGCATGGCCATGGCCCGCTTCTTCTCCACCCTCATGCTGATCTCCGGGGTCGCCCCGATCGTCGCGCCGCTGATCGGCGGGCAGGTCCTGCGCGTGACGGACTGGCGCGGCGTGTTCGCGGTCCTCACGGTCATCGGCGTCCTCATCGGCGTCCTGGTCTGGACGAAGCTCCCCGAGACCCTGCCGCCCGCCGAACGGCACAGCGGCGGCGTCGGCGAGGCCCTGCGCGCGATGCGCACCCTCCTCGCCGACCGGTCCTTCACCGGCTACATGCTCACCGGCGGCTTCGCCTTCGCCGCCCTCTTCGCCTACATCTCCGCGTCCCCGTTCGTCATCCAGGAGATCTACGGCGCCTCCCCGCAGACGTTCAGCCTGCTGTTCGGCGTGAACTCGGTCGGGCTGGTCGTCGTCGGCCAGATCAACGGCAAGATCCTGGTCGGCCGGGTCAGCCTGGACCGGGTGCTCGGCATCGGCGTCGCGATCGTCATCACCGCCGCGACCGCGCTGCTGCTGATGTCCCTCGGCGTGTTCGGCGAGGTCGGGCTCGTGCCCGTCGCCGTCGCGCTGTTCGTCCTGATGTCCGCGATGGGCATCACCCTGCCCAACACCCAGGCCCTCGCCCTGATGCGCACCAAGCACGCCGCGGGCTCCGCCTCCGCCCTGCTCGGCACCTCCTCCTTCCTCATCGGGGCGATCGCCTCCCCGCTGGTCGGCGTCGCCGGGGAGGACACCGCCCTCCCGATGGCCGTCGTCCAACTGGCCGCCGCACTGGTGGCACTGGCCTGCTTCGTGGGAATGTGCCGTCCCTGGAGGGCCCGCGCGAGTGTGGAGGGAGCAGACAGCTGAGCGCACCGAGACTGCGCGACGGCACGCCGGAACGGGCCGGACTCGACCCCGCGGAACTGCGCCGGCTCGTCCGGGAGGTCCACGTCCTCACCACCGGGCAGCGCCCCTGGGCTCCGGGGGCCGTCGTGGTCGTCGGACGCGGCCCCGTGATCGCGGTCGAGGAGGCGGCGGGCTGGGCCGTCCGCTACGCGGCCTACGACGAGACCACCGACGCCGGCGTGGAACTGCCCCCCGAGGAGCGGGTCCCGATGACCGTCGCCACGCCCTTCGACCTGGCGTCCCTCACCAAACTGTTCACGTCGGTCGCCGCCGTGCAGCAGATCGAGCGCGGCACGCTCGGCATCGACGCGAAGGTCGGGGCGTACCTGCCCGACTTCACGGCGGCGGCCCGGCACGGCATCACCGTCCGCCAGCTCCTCACCCACACCTCGGGCCTGCGGCCCGAACTCCCCCTCTACGACTGCGCCGACGACGCCGAGCGCCTCGCGGCACTCCGGGCGGAGGCACCGGTCGGGGTGCCCGGCACGTACTGCTACTCCGACCTCAACATGCTCCTCCTCCAGCACGTCCTGGAGCGCATCACCGGCCGCACGCTGGACGTCCTCTTCCACGACGGCATCACCCGGCCGCTGGGCATGACGGCGACGGAGTTCGGGCCGTGCCCCGGGGCGGCGGCGACGGAGGACCAGCGGCGGCCGTGGGCCAAGTCGGACCGGGGCATGCTGCGGGGCGAGGTGCACGACGAGAACGCGTGGGCGCTCGGGGGAGTGGCGGGCCACGCCGGACTGTTCTCCACCGGCCGGGACCTCGCGGTGTTCTGCCGCGCCCTCCTCGCCGGCGGCTCCTACGGCCCGGCCCGCATCCTCGGCCCCGACTTCGTCGACCTCCTGTTCACCCCACCGGGCCTCGGCTTCCTGCTCGACCAGCCCTGGTTCATGGGCGACCTCGCGGGCCGCGGCGCGGCGGGCCACACGGGCTTCACGGGCACGTCCCTGGTCCTCGACCCGGCGACGGACACGTTCCTGATCCTCCTCACCAACGCGGTCCATCCGCGCCGACGCCACCCGGACAGCGCGCCCAGGGCGGCGGCCGGTTCACGGGTGGCCCGGGCGGTGCGGGGGCGGTGATCGGGGAGCGGTGGTGCGACGGTCGTCCTCGTCCTCGTCCTCGTCCGCGGTCCGCCCCGCACCTCACCGAGCGGGCACCGGGTCCCACCGCACCCGCAGCGCCGTCGGCACGAGCACGCTCTCGTACGTCGGGGTGAGGTCGACGTCGCCCACGGTCCCGACGGAGTACTCGGTGGCCAACAGCGCGGCGGTCTGGGTGAGTTGCAGAAGCCCCAGCCGGTAGCCGGCGCAGATCCGGGCGCCGCCGCTGAACGGGATGTACGCGTGACGGGCGCGGCGCGCCTGTGACTCGTCCAGCCAGCGCCCGGGCCGGAACCGGTCGGGCTCCTCCCACCAGCGGGCGTCGCGCTGGAGGAGGTACGGGCTGAACACCAGCTGCTCGCCGGGGCCGACGTCGTACCCGGCGACCTTGGCGGGGCGGGCGACGTCCCGGGTCATCAGCCAGACCGGCGGGTGCAGCCGCAGGGACTCCTTGACCACGGCGGTGGTGTACGGCAGGTCGCCGTCCAGCCCATGGGCGGCGGCTTCGGCGCGGACGGAGTCCAGCACTCCTTCGCGGGTGGCGAGTTCCGCCACCAGCCAGGTGAGCGCGGCGCCGGGGACCACATGGGTGCCGGTGATGATCATCTGCAGGGCGGCCCGCGCCTGACGGGCGGAGGCGTCGGCGTCCGTCAGGAGCGCGTCCAGCAGGTCGGGTTCGGCGTGCCCCCGCTCGCCGCCGCGCCGGCGTTCTTCGACGACGTCCGTCAGCACGCTCGCGAGGGCACGCACGGCCGCACGCGCCCGGTGGGCGGCCGAGCCGGGCACCCAGGCGGGCAGCGGAAGTGTCGCGTCGAGAACGCCGGTGAGCCGTTCGGACGCCGTCGCGAGGCGGGCGGGCAGCGCGTCCGGGACCGAGGTGAGGCAGTAGGCGAGCGCCGCGCGGGAGCACAGTCCGGAAGCCTCGCCGGCCGCGTCCACCGGCCGCCCGGCGAGAGCGGCCAGGTCGGCGCGGATCCGCTCGCGCATGCGGTGCGCCCCGGCCGAGGCCGCGCGTGCCGTGAGCCCGGCCCGGCCGGCCCGCCGACCCCGCATCCACAGGGCGGTGATCTCGTCCGGGTTGCTGCGGAAGCCGTCGAGGATGTCGCGTCCGGTGTGGAACGCGCGTCCCGTCTCGGTGAGGACCGCGTGCACCTCGTCCGGGTCACCGAGGAAGACCGCGTTCCGGCCGAACCGGAACGTGTCACCGCACCGGCCGAGCGCCTCCGACAGGAACCCGACCGGGTCCTGCTCGTAGGCGTAGGCGTCCGAGGCCCGCCATTGCCCGCCGGACGCACCGGTGGCCCACGGTATGAGCTGCTCCGGCTGCCCACCAGCCGGGTCGACGACCGCCATCACGCCCCTTCGCGCTCTCCCGGCAGCACTCCAGGACCGCGCGGCGGCGGCCCTGGAGGTCCCTCACCAGCGCACGGCCACCGCGCGTGGCCGGAGCGCGGTCAGCCGGGGTACGGGTAGAGGTAGGAGCCGCGCATCCGGCCCATGCGGTGGCGTACGTACGACGTGATGCGAGCCATGCTGCCTCCCGGAGATCTTGAATATGCCGTCGAAATCAGTGTGAGCCACCCGGTTGAAACGGTCCGGAGATCGTCGGAATTCGGCTGGATCTGATGGCGGACATGGCGAAGCGGGCTCTCTTGACATGAATATCCCACCCCCGTTGACTGGGCCGGGCATTCATAACTCGGCACGGGAGGAGCGTGTTCATGCAGGCTGTCGAGGAAAAGGGCCGGGCCACGGCGGACCAGAGTGCCGATGAGGTATTCGACCTGGTGATCGGCGATCTGGAACAAGAAATTCCGCCGCTTGCGTCCCCGACGAATTCGGGCAGCGGTACCTCCTGCGGTTCGTGCGCGAGCATCTACTGCTGTTGATGCGTGCCGGGTGGCGTCGCTGACGGCGGCACCACCCGGATCGCTCCCGCGTCCCGCAGCGACGAGTCGAGAGGGCTGAGAGGGCGGCTTTGTCTGATGCGCCGGCGGACGTCGATCCGCTCTGGGAGATGCGCGCCCCGACCGGTGCCGCCGGTACGGACGTTCCCGCCGAACTCCCGCCCGTGGCAAGGAAGTTGATCGCCGCCGTCCGCGCGGGCACCGCGGGCGGGCTGTTCCCGCCGGTCGTCACGGACGGCCCGGAGGGAACGGTCACGGTCGACCGGCTGCTCGGTGGCGTGGCGGACGCGCGGATGCTCGCACACGCCTTTCAGGACCGGCGGTTCGCGCCGCTGCTCGCGCTGCTGGACCGGCTGGACGACTGGTGTGATTCCGCTTCGCGGCACTATTCGCAGGTCGTCACCACCGGAATCCTCGACATTACCAACGCCGAAATTTTCGGACCGGTCGTCTCGGAAGCCTTCGTGGCGTGCGCGACCGGGCGGGCACACTACGCCCGCGACCGGGTCGCGGAGTGGGCGGCGCGCTGCGAGGCGTTTCTGACGCTCTTCCTCGACCGCTTGCTCCGGGACATGAATACCTGCTGGCCCGAGGACCCGGCCTATCGGGGGCCGGTCGTCGGATTGTGGACCCACGGCGAGGAAACCCACAACGGCCGCCAACGCGTGATGCGCCTCGACTGCGCCGGCGGCGGCCGGGTCGCGTACAAGCCGCGTCCGGCTTCGGGCGAGCTGCTGTTCACCGCGTGCGGCGCCGCCGACGCGCCGGCGTCCCTGTTCGAACTGCTCAACAGCGCGCCCGCGGCGTCCGGTGAGATCCGGCTGCCGGTGCTCTCGTGCTGGTCCGGCGCCGACGAGGGGTACCTGTGGCAGGAGTGGATCGAGCCGCCCGCACAGTGGGGGCCGATCCGCGACGCCGGGCCGTGGACGCTGACCGGCACCCGGCTGACCCGGCGGGAGGCGGCGCGCTTCTGGCACCGCGCCGGCTCGCTGACCTCCGCGATGTTCGCCTTCGGGATCACCGACATGATCGGCGGGAACGTGGTGACCGGGAGCAGACCCGGCGAGCGCGAACCACTCCTGTACCCGATCGACCTGGAGATCTACTTCTGCCGGGTCCCCCGGCTCTACGACACCGGTCTGCTGCACGACCGGACCGCCGAGGTCGACCAGCACCACGTCGGCCTGGAGAACACCCCACGCTGGTGCTCCGCCGAGGGCCCGCCGGTGTGCTGGCACGCGGAGCCGACGGGGACACTGCGCCTGTACCGCCGCCGCCGGCCCTACGCCCGGGACGAGACGAGAAACGTCGTCGCGGACACCGAAGGACGGGCCGGGTACGGCCCCTACCTGCCGGCGATGCTGCGCGGCATGTTCGACGCCTGGACCCTGATGTGCCGGCAACGGCCGGCGATCCGGGAGTTCCTGTCGGCCGCCACCGCCGGCCACTACGTCCGGGTGCTGCGCCAACCCACGTTCCGGTACTTCGACGCGCTGGTGCCACGCTGGCTGTCCGGCGGCGGCGCCGCACCGGTCCCCGCCGAGCCGGACGTCCGCTTCGACCGGGCGGAACTCGACCAGCTCCGGCGCATGGACGTGCCCTACTTCGTCCGTTCGCTGGAGGGCGGGCCGGTCCTGCGGGTCGAGCCGCCGCCACTGCCGTTCGAGACCGCTCCGGTCGCCGCCCGGCCGGAACCCGAGGGCGGCTGGCCCCCGCTGCCGGCGCTGCTCGAAGGCGCCAACCTCGAACTCGCCGGTCTCGGAGTGGCACTCCGGGACGCCGTGGAGCACGTCTTCGACGACGTGACCGAGCTCGTCGTCACGGACGAGTCGCTGGGCGTGCGGCTGCACCTGCAGAGTCCCACCGAGGGCCAGGTCGGCTTCGACTGGCCGGAGGTGGGCCGGCGGGTCACCTACCTCTGGAACCGGGAGAAGGTACGGCTCCGCATCGACGCGGTGGACGCGCCGGACGTCCCGGCCGAACCGGCGCCCGCCGGCGAGATCCGGCGCCGGCTGCTGCGCCTCGACCGGCTCGACGGCGCCCTCCGGATGCCGTGGGCGGAGGGCGGCATGGCCGACGGCGCCGCCGAGCGCCGCCTGCGGACCCTGACCGACGCCGGCATCACGTGGCTGTCCCAGGTCGTGGCCGACCACGGGTGGCCGGGGCGCACGCTGGTCGGGGCCGCGGGCGCCGCCGCCGCGAGTCGCCTCGTACAGCACGCGAGAGGCCACCTGGAGTTCCGCCGGCACTGCCTGGAGCTCATGCGGCAGGCGGCCGCGGACGGTGACCTCCCGTGGCGGGAAGTCGCCTACCTCACCGACGAACTGCGGCTCGCCGACGGCCTTCCCCAGGTGTACGGCACGAAGTTCGAGCCGGTGGCCGGGGAACTGGTGCCGTACCGGATCGAGGAGCCGGGCGACGTGGACCGCCGGCGCGCCTCGATGGGCATGGAGCCCCTGGCGGAGTACGCCGACCGGATCCGGCAGCGGTTCCCCCTGACCGGGAGGGAAGCATCATGACCACGCTGACCCACGAGGTTCGGCAGGCATCCGACGACGTCGACTGGGCGCTGTTCGGGCAGCGGTACTGGGACAGGCGGCCCGCCCGGCTGGGCGCCCGGCCACCGGTGACCCTCGACCGGATCCACGCGCTGACCGTCCGGTCCTGCGCCCCGTTCCGCGCCGGCACCCGGTTCTGGGTGATGCCCGACGTCCGGTTCCTGGTCGGAGACGGCCGGCTGCGCGCCCCGGGCCCGCTGCTGCCCGACAGCACCGACCGGACTCTCGACGACTACCTGGACCGGCTGGACACCGACGTGGCCGGACACGGCTATCTGCTGACGGTGAGCCAGCCGCTGCTCCTGGACTTCGCGCTCTGGTCCGCCGTACGGGACGCGATCCGCGGACTGTGGCGGGAGGTCGGCTGGCCCAACCTCCCGGTGGAGGCCGAGGTGCTGATCGGCGACCGGTTCACCGAGCACGCCGGCGCGACCGGGGCACCGACGCACGCGGCCCTGACCTGGGTGCTGCGCGGGCGGATGGACGTACGGCTGTGGGACGAGGCCGCCGGCCCCCCACCGGCCGCGATCGCCGACCCGGACCGGGAGCCGGACGGCGTGCGCACCCTGGGCGCCGGCGCCGGAGAGCTGCTCTACTGGCCGGGCGACCGGCGGCACGTCGACACCTACCGCGACGGGTGCGTGGCCTTGCGCCTGCGGATCCCCGTCGACCGGCGACTGCCGTTCACCGCCCTGCGGGACCTGCTCGCCGAACTGGTGCACGGCCGGCACGGCAACGACGAGACCGTGCCCTGCTTCCCGTTCGGCCCCGGATCCCGCGTCGACGAGCCGGACGGGGTACTGCCCCGGCTGACCGCGCTCGGCGACGAGTTGCGCACGGCCGTCGAGGGCGAGCAGCTGCGCAGGACGCTGCGGGTCCGCTGGGCCGCGCTGCGTTCCGCCGCCGGTCTCGAACCGATTCCGGTGCCACGCGAGGGCACCCCGATGACCCGGCGGACCCGGATCCGCCGGTCGGGCGAGATCGTCCGGATGCCCGACGGGCCGGGCCGCGTCGTATGGGCCGTCAACGGGAACGTCTTCACCCTGCCGACGGCGGCGGGCGACCGCGTGTTCGCCGCGCTGCGCGAGGGCGAGGAGACCAGCGTCGCCGACGTGTGCCGAGCCCTCGGCGGGGACGGCGCGAACGACGAGAGCGTGCTCGCGCTGCTGGACAAGCTGTACCGGCTGCGCGGCATCGACGTGGTCGAGGTGCCCGCGCGATGACGAAGCCGACCGAGACGGCCGAGACCGTGCTGACGGTGACCACCGGGACGTCCTTCGACTGGGACACCTTCACCGACCGGTTCTGGGACCGGGAACCCGTGCTGTACAAGGGTGTCGGCGGGGCACCGTTCGACGAGGCGGAGGTGTTCGAGGCCGCCGTGCTGGGCAGCAGGCCGCCGCATCCGCTCGCCGTGCCGGGGAACGTGCAGTTCTTCGTGGAGCGGCGACAGCAGACGCAGCCGCGCGACTGTCTGCCGGAACGGTCGGACGGCTCGTTCGACAGCTACGAACGGCGCATGGCCGACCGGTTGGACCGGCAGCGCTACGCCCTCGTGGTGCATCGCTTCCACGCCTTCTCCCACCCCTTGTGGGCCCGCGCGCAGCGGTTCTACGCCGGGCTGTGGGAGCGGGTCGGGCAGCCGACGCACACCGCGGGCTCCACGCTGTTCCACGGCTCCTACGAGCACAGCCCGGTCGGCGTGCACCAGGACCGCTTCGCGACCTTCATGTTCTGTGTGCGGGGCACCAAGCGGATGCGGTTCTGGGCGGAGCGCCCCTGGTCGGACCCGGTGCACACGATCCTCGACTACCAGCCGTACCTGGCGTCCTCGTTCGTCGCCGAGGTCGAGCCGGGAGACCTGCTCTACTGGCCGGCGCGGTACTACCACGTCGGGGAGAGCGCCGGCGACGCACCGGCGACGAGCGTCAACGTGGGCATCCCCCGCCGCGAGCACCGGCCGTACTACGAGATCAAAGACCTCTTCCGGGGCACCGAACCGGTGGCGTCGGCCCCGCTGTTCACCCCGGATGCCGGTCCGGACGGGCAGCTGTCCGGTGCGCTGCCCACGGCCCTCGCCGACGCGGTGGACGCCTTCGCGGAGTGTCTGGGCGCGGACCGGTTCGCCGACCGGGCCACCTCCCTGGCCCTGCGGGTCAGGACGGCGGGCGGGTTCTGGCCGACCCGGCCGCCCGCCGGACCGCGCCCGCTCGACGACGACACCCCCGTCCGTGCCTGCGCCCCCCTGCTGGCCGCGCCCGGCGACGGCGCCCGCAGGTTCGCCGCGAACGGCAACGTCTCGTCCGGCCCGGCCGGCGCCGCGGCCCTCGCGGTCCTCGACCGGCTGAACGCCGGCGACGTGGTGCGGGTGAGCGACCTGCCCGTGCCGCAACGCGCGGAAGTCCGTCGCATGCTGCAGGAGTTGGAGAGTTTCCGTGCCCTCACCCGCACCGACACCGACTGACCGGGCGCCGGCCCACCGGCAGGCGGCCGCCAGGATCGTCGCCGAGGTCGCCGGCCGGCTGGCGGAGCCCGGCCGGGTGGCCGGGATCGCCGGCGCGCCGGACAACCTGATGCGGTATCCGGGTGCCCCGCGGCCGGTGTGGGAGCCGCTGCTGCTCCTCGACGGTCACCCCGGAGTGGGGCTGCTCTTCGCGGAGCTGGCCGCCGGGGAGCCGGAGCTGCGCGGTCGGGCGCACGCCCACTTGTCCGCGGCGCTCGGCAGCGGGATCCGGCTGCTGCCGCAGTCGCTGTTCGGCGGCATGGTGGCCCTCGCGTTCGCCGGGCACACCGCGGCCACCGGATTCGGCGGCTACGCCACGATGCTGGCCGGCCTCGACCGGCACATCACCGACCAGGTCCGCGAGCGCGCGCGGGCCGACCGGGAGCGGGTGCGCGCCGGCGAGCCGATCGGCGCGTGGGACCGCTACGACGTTCTCGGCGGCACCACCGGCATCGGCCGCTACCTGCTGGCCCGGTACACGTCGGCGGCCGAGCCGGACGTGCGGCAGGCGGCGGGGCTCGCGCTGACGGATGTGCTGGAGTCGCTGGTGGCAGTGGCGACCGCGGACGACATCGCGCGCCACGGCACCCGGCTGCCCGCCTGGTGGATCACCGACGGTCTGGGGCACGGCCTCGCCGAGCACGCCAACTTCGGTGTCGCCCACGGTGTCTGCGGGCCGCTCGCGCTCCTCTCGGTCACCTGGCGGGCGGGGTTCCGGGTGGACCGCCAGGACGAGGCCATCGAGCGGATCATGGCGCTGCTGTCCCGCTGGCGCACGACCGACGAGGCCGGCCCGCGCTGGCCGCACCTGATCACGGCGGCACACCTCGACAGCGGGGAACCGCCGGAGCGTGGACGGGACTCGTGGTGCTACGGCGCCGCCGGCGCGGCGCGGGCCGTGTACCTGGCCGGCACCGCACTCGACCGCGCGGACTGGCGCGCCGACGCGCACGCCGCCCTGCGGGGCGCGCTGGCGGCGGCGAGCGACGAGCTGATCCTCGACTCCGCGCTGTGCCACGGCTGGGCGGGCCTGCTCCAGATCGTCCTGCGCATGGCACACGACAGCGAAGACCCGGGCTACCACGCCGTCGCCGACTCGCTGGCGGTGCGGGTGATGGGCGGGTTCGACCCCGAGGCGCCGTTCGGTTTCCGCTACCGCCACTCGCTCGCGCCCCGCCCTCTCGACCGCCCCGGCTTCCTGGAAGGAGCAGCGGGCGTCGCCCTAGCCCTCCACACCTACGCCACGGGGAACGCACCGGCCACGTCATGGGACAGTGCCCTGCTGGTGAGCTGAGGGAACCGGCATCCGACGTCAGGAGCCGCGGCCCTCGTAGAATCACCGGGTGAACGCCCCCGCACCCCCGGCCGAAACCCTCCGCGCCGCACTCGCCGGTCTGCTCGACGGGCTGCCGCCCCGGCAGGCCTCGCAGGCCGTGGAGCGGCTGATCGCCAGCTACCGCGGGGCCACCCCGACCGACGCCCCGATCCTGAGGGACCGCGCCGACGTCGCCGCCTACGCCGCCTACCGGATGCCCGCCACCTTCGAGGCGGTGCGGTCGGCGCTGGCGGCGTTCGCGGAGGCCGTACCCGAGTGGGTGCCCGGCGGGCACCTCGACCTCGGCGGCGGCACGGGCGCCGCGGCCTGGGCCGTGAACGCGACCTGGGGCGGGGAGCGGCCCGTCACCGTGCTCGACTGGGCCGAGCCCGCCCTCGCCCTCGGCCGGGAGATCGCCGCGGCCGAGCCGGCCCTGCGGGACGTACGGTGGCGGCGCGCCCGGATCGGAGCGGCGCTCACCCTGGAGAGCACCGATCTCGTCACCGTCTCCTACGTCCTCAACGAGCTGACCGCCCCCGACCGCACAGCCCTGGTCGACGCCGCCGCTGCCGCCGCCCGGGCCGTCGTGATCGTCGAACCCGGCACCCCCGACGGCTACGCCCGCGTCATCGAGGCCCGCGACCGGCTGATCGGCGCCGGGTTCCACGTCGCCGCCCCCTGCCCGCACAGCGCCGCCTGCCCCATCGCCCCGGGCACGGACTGGTGCCACTTCTCCGCCCGGGTCAGCCGTTCCTCCCTGCACCGCCAGGTCAAGGGCGGCTCCCTCGCCTACGAGGACGAGAAGTTCAGCTACGTCGCCGCCGCCCGCTTCCCCGTCGCCCCGGCCCCCTCCCGGGTCGTGCGGCGCCCCCAGATCCGCAAGGGCCAGGTCCTCCTCGACCTGTGCGAGACCGAACCGTCCCTGCGCCGCACCACCGTCACCAAACGCCACGGCGACCTGTACAAGGCGGCACGGGACGCCGACTGGGGAGGCCCCTGGCCGCCCCCCGGCCCCGCCGAGTGAGTCAGCGCGGCCCCGCCCAGCGGTGCAGCGCCTCCTGAGCCCACGCCCGGTCGGCGGGGGACAGGCCCGCGATGTCGACGCTGTGATTGCCGCCCGGCACCCACAGCAGCCGTGAGTCGGCACCCCCGGGACGGAAGTGCTCGGCGACCGAGGGGTCCTGGGCGCCGTTGACGAACAGCATGCGGCTGCCGCGACGGCGGACCCAGCGGTCGACGTCCGGCATGGCCGCGCCGTCGAAGACCATGGGGACGTCCCGGGGGACGAAGGTGCGCGCCGCGATGCCGTCCGGGTGGCGCAGCAGATCCGCGAGGTGGGCGGTGGGGACCTCGCCGTACCCCAGCTGCGTGCCGATCTGGTACCAGTACGGGACGTACCGCCGCGCCGCCGTGTCGGCGTACAAGGACAGTCCCGCCCACGCGTCCAGCCACGCGTACAGCTCGTCGGCCGTCGCCTCCGGGCCGGGGATCGCGGCGGTGTCGGCCGGTGTCGCGCGCTGCCAGAACATCATCAGCACGCGCAGGACGGCGATCTCGAACGCCTGGTCGGCGCTGCCGACGATACGGAAGGTGTCGCCGCCGGCGGTGGCCCAGGCCTGGTAGCGGGCGACCATCTCGGTCCGGCGCAGCAGCAGCTGCCGCTGGGCGGCCTTGACGGCCTCGCGGCCGGGAGCCGTGCCGACCGTCTCCAGGAAGCGGAGGTAGGCGGAGTCGTCGCGGTCGTCGGTGTTGTTCGGCGCCGAGTAGACCACCGTGCCGGCCACGTCCCGGGGGTGGAAGCGGCGGTGGTAGACGCTCGCCATGCCGCCCTTGCTGCCGCCGGTGGAGAGCCACGCGCCGGGGTAGAGCCGGCGGAAGAGGCGGACGACGCGGTGGTGGTCGTCGGCGGCCTGGCGGATGGTGAGGTGGGTGTAGTCGGGTCGCCCGGCCGGGAGCGAGGTGCCGAAGTAGCGGTGCTCCACCTGGAGTTGGTTGGCGCCCAGCAGCACCGCCGGTTCGGTCCGTCGCGGTGTGAGGACCGCGTGGTAACCCGTGCTGAACAGCACCGTGGGCCGGTCGGCGGCGGTGTGGAGCAGGGTGAGGCGCTGTTCGAAGGTGCCCGCGGCGGGGTTCGCGTGGTCGACCGGCTGGCGCAGGCCCAGGACGAAGTGCCGGTACCCGGGCTCGGCGTCCTGCCGTTCCTCGATCAGACGCAGGCCGGGCAGCGCCCGCAGGGCGTCGGCCACGTCGGCGCTCCCCGTGCGGGCCTTCGCTGCCGCCGCCCGCGCGGGCGGGGCCGCCGCCGTGGCGAGGCCCGCCGCCGGGAGGGCCGTGGCCGCCGCCGAGGTGAGCAGCCGTCGTCTGGTCCATGCGGTCATGAGCCGAGTCCTCCCGGGGGTCCGTGCGGCGGGTGTGCGCCGGTCGCGGGCCGCGACCGCCTCAGTACATCCGCCGCACGCCCCGGGAGGATCCCGCGCGTGGGGGTCCGCTCTCCCTCGCGCGGGGGAGGCTCACGACTCCTCGCCGGCCGTGCCCTCCTCCCGTCCTTCCCGCTGCTGTCGTTGCTCCTGGAGCTTGCGCAGCAGTTCGCGCTTCTGCGCCTGCGGGTCGAGACCGCCGCCGATCCGGCCGGCCCGGCCGCCGCCGCGCAGCGCCTTGCGGCCGAGGTTCCTGCGCGATCCGCCGACACCCAGCATGTTTCCGGCTCCGCCTCGGGCCATTCCGGGCTCCTTCCCTGATTCCCCATCCATGACGAGACGGTTCGTCTCGTGTATACCGTTCCACTGTCCGCGAGACGCTCCGTCTTGTCAACCTGATAAATTCGACCCATGGCCGTCCAGAAATCCGCCCAGCCCGCCCCCGGCAAGCCCGCCCCCGACTCCACCCGGCGCAGTGAGAGGTCCCGCCGCGCCATCTACGACGCCGCCCTCGCGCTCGTCGTCGAGGCCGGCTATCCGAAGACCACCATCGAGGGCATCGCCGCCCGCGCCGGTGTCGGCAAGCAGACGATCTACCGCTGGTGGTCGTCCAAGGCGGACGTGCTGATGGAGGCGTTCCTCGACCTGGCCGAGCAGGCCGCGGCGGAGGCGGGGCCGGTGCCGTACACCTTCCCGGACACCGGCGACGTCGCCGCCGACGTCAAGGCCGTCCTGCGCGCCACCGTCGACCAGATGCGCGACCCCAGGTTCGAGGTGCCGTCCCGCGCGCTGGCCGCCGAGGGCGTCGTCAACGAACAGCTCGGCCGCGAGCTCGTGGCCAAGCTGATGCAGCCCTCACTCGACCTCTACATCGGCCGGCTGCGCGCCGCGCAGGACGCCGGGCAGGTCCGGGCCGATCTCGACCCGCGCATCGCCCTGGAGTTCTTCATCTCCCCGCTCGCCCAGCGCTGGCTCCAGCACACGGGCCCGATCTCCTACGAGTACACCGACACCCTCGTCGACTACGCCCTTCACGGCCTCGCGCCGCGCTGAGCGGCCCGGGCCAGCCGGCCCGGCGCGTCCGTGATGACCCCGTCGCAGCCCAGCGCCAGCACCCGGTCCCGCTGCGCGTCCGTCACCACGGTGTGCGCCCACACCCGCGGAATCCCCGAGCGCACCGCCCGCACCAGGTCCGCGTCGCGCGCCCGGTGGTCCACGTCCAGCAGATCGACGTACGACCGCCAGCGCTCGGGGCGGTCCGTGCGCAACTGCTCCGCCGAGCGCCACAGCTGCGCGAGCAGACCGAGGCGGTGGACGCGCCGGGCCACCTCCGGTTCGTTGGTGTTCACGAACACCGAGCGGGTCAGGCCGCGGTCCCGGATCAGGGCGGCCAGCCGGTCGAGACTGCGCGGGTCCTTCGCCTCCAGCATCAGCACGATCCGCCCGCCGAAACGATCCAGCACCTCGGCGACGGTCGGCGGCCGCTCCGACCGCCAGCTCCCCGGGAGCCGGTCCTTCGGGCGCAGCCGCACGCCCTGCCACTCCCGGGCGTCCAGGCCGCGCACCGCGCCGCCCAGGTAGGTCGTGCGGTTCAGGGTCTCGTCGTGGAACACCACCGGCGTGCCGTCGCGCAGCAGCCGCGTGTCGAAGTCCAGCACCTGCGCCGTACCGCGCGCGTAGGCCGTCATCAGCCCCGACATGCTGTTCTCGGGGACCTCGCGGGCACCGCCGCGGTGGGCGACGTAGGTGATCCGGGGGAGGGCCGCCACGGTCAGGGGGCCCGCACCCCACTCCAGCGGGGCCGGGGCGCGGCCGCCGGGTCCCGTGAGGGTCAGCGAGACCACGGAAGCCGCGGAGGCCAGGCCCGTCAGCGCGATCCTTGTGACCATGGCGACCACGGTAGGACGCCATGTCATGTCAAAGCGGGCAATGACACCCGATGGTGCGCGGAGTGCGCCTCGTCCTGGCGGCATATGCCTCGCCCCACCGGTCCCCGTCTCGGCCCTCCTGCCCCGGATGTGGGCACTGGCCCCCCGGTGCGCGGGAAGATGGGACCATAGGGCATGCTGTTCCGCACGACGGCGAGGCGAGGGGATAGATGAGCGCGGAGTTCGGCGGCCGGACCGGCCTGCAGGGCAAACTCACCCAGTGGCTGCGCGCCGGGCGCCGGCCGAAGGAGACCGCCGGGGACGGCGGCCGTGAGGCCCTGCTGCTCGCCGCCGCCGGCGCGGGACTGCCGCTCGCGCCCGCCGCCCATCCGGCCGGATACCGCTGCTCCTGCGACCGCGTCGGCTGTCCCACCCCGGCCCGGCACCCGGTCTCCTTCGCCTGGCAGACGCAGTCCACCACCGACCGCGCGCAGATCGAGCGCTGGGCCCGCCACCAGCCGCAGGCCAACTTCATCACCGCGACCGGCATGGTGCACGACGTCCTCGACGTGCCCCTCGACGCCGGTCGCGACGCGTTGGAGCGGCTGCTGGCCGAGGGCGTCGAGGTCGGGCCGGTCGCCGAGAGCGACGACGGCCGCATGCTGTTCTTCACCCTCACGCGCGGCACCCCCGAGGACGAGGACGAGTGGTGGCCCTGCGAACTGGACTGCCACCCCGAGACGATGGACGAGCACCCCGGGCTGCGCTGGCACTGCCGGGGCTCCTACGTCCTCGTCCCGCCGGCGCGGTTGCCGGGCGAGGAGCAGGCGGTGCGCTGGGTGCGCGGGCCCGAGCACGCCCTGCCGGATCCGCTGAGCCTGCTGGAGGTGCTCACGGAAATCTGCGCCCGGTACGTCGGTGAAGAGGCCGACCCCGCGGGCGCGGGCTGGCCGCTGCGGCACTGAGCCCCCGCCGGAACCGGGCCGCGGCCCCACCGGGCCGTGCGGCCCCCGGCTACGAGCCCTCCGCGGACGTCATGCCCTGGATCCTGCCCAGGATCGTCACCTTGCCCTGGCCCTTCGGGTCCAGCGCGACCTCGTTGGAGACGAACTCCATCGTCAGTGACTGCTTGATCTCGCCCTTCGTCAGCGCGAGGACGTCCTTGTTCGGGACGGGGAACGACGTGCCCGCGTAGGCCGTCTGCTTCTCGTAGTGCCGCGTGGTGAAGAACACCAGCGCGCCGCCGTCCGTCGTGCGCAGCGCCAGCGGCGCGTAGTCGCCGTTCGTCAGCGGCTCGTCGATGTACTGCGTGACCAGGCCCGGCTTCTTGGCGTTCTTCTCCCGCTGGGTGCGCCACTGGCTGGTGTGCGGGCCGTCCGCGAAGGTGTCCCCGCCGTCCTTCAGGTACGTGGTGTAGATCCGGCTCAGGCCGGCGGGGTCGGCGGCCAGGTCGGTCGCGTTCACGGGGACCGGCTCGGCCCAGCCGTCGGCGTCCTTCTTGAACGCGGGGACCTTGCCGGGCGCGACGAGCGTCAGGTACGCCACCTGGAACGGGTCGTCCAGACTGCTGCGGGTGAACACGAGGAGCCAGCGGGCGGTGCCGCCCTTGTTGCCGGCCGCGTCGACGACGAACCAGCGGGGCCAGCCGGCCTTCTTCGGGATCGTGAACTTCGCGTCCGTCAGCTCCAGAGGCGTGTGGTTGGGGTTGCCGTCCGGGTTGTTCGCCTTCCCGGCCTTGAGACGGGCCGAGTCGATGTCGGCGAGGGCACCGGTGGTGTGCTCGGCGTCCAATGTGCCGTCGTAGGCCTTGTCGGCCGCGTTGTACGCGGTCGTGAACTCCTCCAGGGCCTTGGCGGCTTCGGCGCGGGTGGTGGACGGGAGGATCTCCCGTTCGCCGTGCACCACGACGCATCCGCTCGCCGTCAACGACAAAGCGGTCACTGACACTGCTATGAGGGCGCTCCGGGCGGGCCTGCGGAGCGTTCGAGGGTCGCGATCCCTGCTCATCGGGTTCCTTCACCTTCCCCTTTCCGGAGGCGAACCCTACCGGGTGCCTCCGACGGCCGGGCGGGGGTGGGGTGGAGGGGGCGGTCGTCACACCTCGTCGGGTACCGGGGTCGCCGCCGGCTTCCGGGCCGGGGCGAGGAACAGGGTCAGGGTCGGGATCAAGTACAGCAGCCACACCGTCACTTGGAGGGTCGTGGGGTCGGGCTGGAAGTTGAAGACGCCCTTCAGGAGGGTGCCGTACCAGCTGTCGGGCGGGATGGTGCCGGAGATGTCGAAGGCCTTGTCGCCGAGGCCGGGCAGGAAGTCGGCCTCCTGGAGGTCGTGGAAGCCGTACGCCAGGACGCCCGCCGCGACCACGACCAGCATGGCGCCGGTGTACGTGAAGAACCGGGACAGGTTGATGCGCAGGGCGCCCCGGTAGAACAGCCAGCCCAGGAGGACCGCCGTGAGCAGGCCCAGCGCGACGCCGAACAGGGGCTTCGGGGTGCCGTCGCTCGCCGCGTGGACCGACGCCCAGACGAACAGGGCCGTCTCCAGCCCCTCGCGGCCCACCGCCAGAAACGCCGTGGCGACCAGCGCCCCCGTGCCCATCGCGAGCGCCGCGTCCAGCCTGCCGTGCAGTTCCGACCTGAGGTGCCGGGCCGTGCGGCGCATCCAGAACACCATCCACGTCACCAGGCCGACCGCGAGGACCGACAGCGAGCCGCCGAGTGCCTCCTGCGCCTGGAACGTCAGTTCCTGGGAGCCGAATTCGAGGGCGCAGCCGAAGCCGAGCGCCAGGGCGACCGCGACGCCGATACCGGTCCAGATCGGCTTCAGCGCGTCCCTGCGGTCCGTCTTGACCAGATAGGCGATGAGGATGCAGACGACGAGGCTCGCCTCCAGGCCCTCGCGCAGGCCGATCAGGTAGTTGGAGAACATGTGCCTACGCCTCCTCGGAGAACAGCGTCCGGCCCCACCAGTCGTCCTCGTCGCGGACGCCGGGCGGGATCGCGAAGAGCGCCGAACCCACGTGCTGGATGTATTCGTTGAGCGCGTCCGTGGCCAGGTTGCGCTGGATGGGGACGAAGCCCTTGCGGACGTCACGCTGGTAGGCCAGGAAGAACAGGCCCGCGTCCAGCCGGCCCAGCCCGTCCGTGCCGTCGGTGAAGGAGTAGCCGCGGCGCAGGATCGTCGCCCCCTGGTTGGCGTCGGGGTGCGCGAGCCGGACGTGCGCGTCGGGCTTCATCGCCTTCAGGAACGGCTCGTCGCGCTCCTTGGCCTTGCCGACCGGCGCGCCCTCGCCCTTGTCGCGGCCGAAGACGTCCTCCTGCTCCTGGAGCGAGGTGCGGTCCCAGGTCTCGATGTGCATGCGGATGCGGCGGGCGACGAGGTAGCTGCCGCCCGCCATCCAGGCCGGGCCGTCCTGCTCGCCGACCCAGACGTGCTCGCGCAGGCGGTCCGTCTCGGTGCCCGCGATGTTGCGCGTGCCGTCCTTGAAGCCCATCAGGTTGCGCGGGGTCTGCGCCTCGGGCGTCGTGGACGAGGTCTTGCCGAAGCCGAGCTGCGACCAGCGGATGACGACCGTGCCGAAGCCGATGCGGGCCAGGTTGCGGATCGCGTGGACCGCCACCTGCGGATCGTCGGCGCAGGCCTGGATACACAGGTCGCCGCCGCTGCGCGCCCGGTCCAGGTTGTCGCCGGCGAACCTCGGCAGGTCGATCAGGGCCTCCGGCCGGCGGTCCGCGAGGCCGAGCTTCTCGAACAGTTCCGGGCCGAAGCCGATCGTCAGGGTCAGGCGGGAGGGCCTCAGGCCCAGGGCCTCGCCGGTGTCGTCGGGCGGTGCCTCGGCCAGGCCGCCGTACGCGCCCCCGCCCACCGGGTGTCCGGCCGTCAGCCGGCGGGCCGCGTCCGTCCAGTCCTTCAGGAGCCGGACGAACGCCGCCCGGTCCTCGGTCGTCACGTCGAACGCGGCGAAGTGCAGCCGGTCCTGGACCGGGGTGGCGATGCCCGCCTGGTGCGGGCCGTGGAAGGGGATCGCCGCGCCGGCCGGTTGGGGGTCGTCCTCCGTGCGGGCCATCGCGACCGCGCCGCCCGCCGCGGCGGCGCCGAGGGCCAGGCCCGCGCCGCCCCAGCCGAGCAGGGAACGCCGGGAGGGGGACGGCGAGTCGGTGTCCGTCATCGTGGCGCCCCGTTACTTCACGACGGCCGCGGCCAGCTTCGACAGCGGCTCCGCCAGGGCGTTGACCGCGTCCGAGAGCTCCTTGCGGTCCGCCTTGCCGACCTTGTCGTAGGAGGTGAAGTCGTACGACGTGCTGTTCGGGCGGTACCGGTCGAGCAGCTTGTCCAACGCGGCGAACTGCCGGTCCAGTTCGGTGACGAGGGCCGCGTCGTTCTCCCGCGCGACCGGCTTCAGCAGTTCGTAGGACCGCTGCGCGCCCTCGACGTTGGCCTTGAAGTCGACGAGGTCGGTGTGCGAGTAGCGCTCCTCCTCGCCGGTGACCTTGCCGGTGGCGACCTCGTCGAGGAGTTCCTTGGCGCCGTTGGCCATGGAGGTGGGGGTGATCTCGGCCTTGCCGACCCGCTGCTGCCAGTCCTTCAGGTCCTCGACGAGCAGGCCGGCGAGTTCCTTCTCGCGGTCGCCGATCTTCTCGTCCTGCCAGAGCGCCTTCTCCAGACGGTGCCAGCCGGTCCAGTCGGTCGCCGGGTCCTGGCCGTCCTCCAGGCCGTCCTCGCGGACGTCGACCTTCGGGTCGATGTCGCCGAAGGACTCGGCGACGGGCTCGGTGCGCTCCCAGCCGATGCGGGACGGCGCGTAGGCCTTCTTCGCGGCCTCGATGTCGCCGTTCTCGACGGCCTTGGCGAAGGTCTCGGCGAGCGGCAGCGTCTCGTCGGCCTGCCGCTGGACGTAGACGCGGTACTCGGCGACGGCCTTGTCCAGGCGCGGGTCGCGCTCGGCCGCCTTGCCGCCGGTGGCCTTCACGGCCTGGCGGATGCCCTCGCCCTTCATGCCCGGCTTGCAGGCGATCTGGTAGTCACCGGCCTTGACCTCGGCGGTGACCCGCTGCCTGGTGCCGGGGCCGATGTTCTCCCGTTCGGTGACCACGCGGTCGTCGGGGAAGAGGACGTAGACCTCGGTGACCTTGGATCCCTTGTTCTCGACGGCCAGTTCGACGTGGCCGGCCGGGAACTCCTTCTTCGAGACCTCGCACTTGTCGTCCGTGGCCGTCACGTTGACCACGTGGTCGCCGTCCGTCGCACCGCTCTTCCCGGTGCAGCCGGTGACGGCGGTCAGGGCCGCCGCGGCGGCTATCACGACGGATACGGGGCTGGCGGGTCGCATGAGAGCTCCAAAAGACAGTAGGTGAGGCTCACCTAAGCGACATAAGGATTACCTAAGTGGCTCAAAATCGCCCCCATGGATCGGCCAAAGGAAGGTCAAGGGTGTCGAACAGCCGTCGTCCGCCCCGGCTGACCTGCGCGGCCTCGGACGCCCGGGCGATGCTTGAATGCCCCCGTGACTGACTACGACGTGCTCCGCGTCTTCTGCGGGCCCAACGGCGGCTACGGCAACGAACTCGGTGTCGTCCGCGAAGGCTCGGTGCTGCCCGGGCGGAGCGACCGGCAGGAGCTCGCCGCGAAGCTCGGGTTCAGCGAGACCGTGTTCGTCGACGACCCCGAGCGTGGTGTGATCGACATCTACACGCCCACCCTGCGGCTGCCCTTCGCCGGGCACCCCTGCGTCGGGACGGCATGGCTGCTCGACGTGCCCGAACTGGTCACGCCCGCCGGAGTGGTCGGCGCCCGGCAGGACGGCGAGTTCTGCTGGATCGAGGCACGCGCGGACTGGGTGCCGCCCCGCACCCTGCGCCAGTACGCCACCGCCGCCGAGGTCGACGACCTGGCCGTGCCGCCGCCGGGCGAGCGAAGCGAGATGGGGGTCCCCCCGGACGAAGTCTGGGGGAGGATTTACGCCTGGGCGTGGGAGGACGAGCCCGCCGGGCGGATCCGGGCCCGGGCCTTCCCCGGCCGGGGCGACGGCATCGACGAGGACGAGGCGACCGGGGCCGCGGCCCTGCTGCTCACCGACCGGCTGGGCCGGGCCCTCAACATCACCCAGGGCGCGGGTTCCCAGATCCTCACCGCGCCCCAGCCGGGCGGGTGGACCGAGGTCGGCGGCCGGGTGCACCTCGAACGCTGACCCGGGCGGCGCGCGCCCGTACGGGTGGAACAGCGTGTGTGCGCGGCGGTGAACGGGGACCTCTGGGCGTGACCAAGCACCACCGCGAGAGGATTCCCATGCGCATTCGATCCGCTCTGGCCGTAGCCGCCCTGACCGTCTCCGTGACCGCCGTCGGCGCGGCCACCGCCGCCGCCGGCGACGACGACGGCCAGGGGCACCGCAAGGACCACCACGTGGCGTGCAGCCCGTACTTCGGTGAGCTCGAGGCCGAGACCGCCGAGATGGAGTGGGGCGGCGCGGTCTGCCACAACGGCCCGTTCGACATCTGAGCGGGACGCACCCGGGGCTCCACGAGCCGGCACCGGGGCCTCCTCGCCGCGCGCGAGGGGGCCCCGGCCCGTTCACGCCGACAGCGGAAACTCCTCGCCCAGCGCCTGGAAGACCGCGTTGTTCAGGGCGTACGCCCGCTTGCACTCGGCGACGACGCGCTGCCGCTCCAGCTCGTCCCCGGGCACCGCGTCCAGCAGCTCCCAGTAACCCCGCTTGAAGGCGGCCGGGTTGGGGATCTCCTCGAAGACGTAGAAGCGGACGCCGTCGCCCTTCCTCGGAAAGCCCCACGTCTTCTCGGCCGTGTCGCGGATGATCTGCCCGCCGGAGAGGTCGCCGAGGTAGCGCGTGTAGTGGTGGGCGACGTAGCCGGCCGGCCAGGAGCGGGCGCACTCGGTGACCCGCTCCGCGTACTCCAGCGTCGCGGGCAGCGCGCTGATGCCCGACCGCCAGCCGGGGCCGCGCAGGTACTCCAGGTCCTGCTCCAGCGAGGCCATCCGGAACAGCTCCGGGCGGACGAACGGCCCGGCCACCGGGTCCGCGGCCAGCCGCTCGGCGCCGGACTCCAGCGCCCCGTACACGAACCACAGCTGCTCCGTGTAGCGCGCGAACGCGTCGACCCCCAGTTTGTCTCCCAGCAGGTCGCTCAGGAACGTCGAGGCCCTGACCTCCTCGTGCTGCGCGCGGGAAGCGGACCGGATGAGGGTCGAGAAGGATTCCATGGATCCAGACTTCCCGACACGGTGTCGGGAAAAACCCAGGAAAAAGGGCCCGCCCTCCGGGGAGAGCGGGCCGTCGGTCGGCGTGCGGCGGGGCTACGGCAGCGTGAGGATCTCCGCGCCCGTGTCCGTCACCACCAGCGTGTGCTCGAACTGGGCCGTCCGCTTCCGGTCCTTCGTCACGACCGTCCAGCCGTCGTCCCACATGTCGTACTCGTGCGTCCCGAGCGTCAGCATCGGCTCGATCGTGAACGTCATGCCGGGCTGGATGACGGTCGTCGCGTGCGGGCTGTCGTAGTGGGGGATGATCAGACCCGAGTGGAACGACGAGTTGATGCCGTGCCCGGTGAAGTCCCGGACCACCCCGTAGCCGAAGCGCTTGGCGTACGACTCGATGACCCGGCCGATGATGTTGATCTGCCGGCCCGGCTTGACCGCCTTGATCGCCCGGTTGAGGGACTCCCTGGTCCGCTCCACCAGCAGGCGCGACTCCTCGTCGACGTCACCCACCAGGTACGTGGCGTTGTTGTCGCCGTGCACCCCGCCGATGTACGCCGTCACGTCCAGGTTGATGATGTCGCCGTCGCGCAGCACCGTGGAGTCCGGGATGCCGTGGCAGATCACCTCGTTGACGCTGGTGCACAGCGACTTCGGGAAGCCGCGGTAGCCGAGCGTCGAGGGATAGGCACCGTGGTCGCACATGTACTCGTGCGCCACCTTGTCCAGCTCGTCCGTGGTCACCCCGGGGGCGATCAGCTTCGCGGCCTCCGCCATCGCCCGGGCGGCGATCCGGCCGGCGACGCGCATCGCCTCGATGGTCTCGGGCGTCTGCACCTCCGACCCGGTGTACGGCGTCGGCGCGGGCTTGCCGACGTACTCGGGGCGACGGATGTTTCCGGGCACGGAACGGGTGGGGGACAGCTCCCCCGGTACGAGCAGCGACTGGCCAGACATGCCAGCGAGTCTAACCAGCCGCCGTGGGGGAACATGTCGGTGGCGAGAGGAGCTGGTCATGGCCCTGTTCAAGAAGCGGAAGGTCGGCAAGCCGGGCGAGTGGTATTACTGCCTGGAGCACAAGAAGGTCGAGGAGGGGCCGGAGTGCCCGGGCAAGGACCGCTTCGGCCCGTACGCGAGCCGCACCGAGGCCGAGCACGCGATGGAGACCGCCCGCGAACGCAACCTCCAGTGGGAGAACGACCCGAAGTGGCACGACGCCCCGGCGGGCGGCCGCGAGGAGAACTGACGCACCCGGACGCCCGGGGCCGACGCCGCCCCGGGCGTCCGTCACGTCCGGGCACCCGCCCCGGGCGTCCGTCACATCCAGGCACCCGCCCCGGGCGTCCGTCACGTCCGGACACCCGCCCCGGGCGTGCGTCCCGGGCGGGCACCCGCCCCGGCGTCACCAGCGGGCCGGCGGCGGTGCCGTCAGGTGCTCCGCCAGCCTCGACACCCGGTCCCGGAAGCGGCGCCGGCCGCGCGGTGGGGGCGGGAGGGCGTTCTCCCCGGCCGCCGCGCTGACCAGGTGCTGGACCGTGTCCAGGTCCAGCTCCGAGCCGTCGGGGACGGCCAGGGCCTCATGGGCCATCGCGGGCAGCTCGCCTCGGCCGGGCCCGAGGGACAGGACCGTCGCCCCGGCCCGGCGGGCGTCGGACACCCGCTCCAGGAGGGGCGCGCACGGGGCCCCGGGGGCCACCACCAGGAGGGTCTCGCCGCGCCGGGCCGCCTCCAGCCTGCCGAGCCCCACCGCCAGGTGCGCCGGGTCCGAGGGGCGCGCGTCGTGCCGTACCAGCGTCGGGGCCAGTTCCGGCATGCCCGACCAGGCGGCCTCGTCCACCAGGTGCGCCGCCAGGTGCCACGGCTCGTACTCCGGCGTGCCGACCAGCAGCAGGCCGCCCCCGTGCGACACCACCGAGCCGCGCAGCGCCCCGGCGAACCGCCGCGTGGCTCCCAGCCACTCCGTCCCGGCGAGCACTTCCCGCAGCAGCGCGACCCGTACCGCATCCATGCGACCGCATCCTGCCCGAACCGGTCACCCGTGACGTGGAGTTCACCGCGCATTCGCCCGGCCTGGGTAGGCGGACCGGTCACCCATTCCGTCGTCGAACGACCGGAGGAACCCGCCGATGACCGAGACCAGCGTCCCCTTCCGCGCCGGCCGCGAGGGGTACGCCAGCTTCCGTATCCCCGCCGTCGTCGCCGCCGGCAGCGGCACCCTGCTCGCCTTCTGCGAGGGCCGGGTCGGCTCCCGGGACGACTTCGGCAACATCGACGTCGTGCTGAAGCGCTCCACGGACGACGGCCGCACCTGGGGCCCGCTCCAGGTCGCCGCGCGCAACGGCGACGCCCTCGCGGGCAACCCCGCCCCCGTCGTCCTCCGCAGCGGCCGCGTCCTCCTCGTGCACGTGCGCAACGCCGCCCTCGCCACCGAGGACGCCATCCGGCGCGGCAAGGTGGCCGCGGCGGACGGACGGCGCGTGTGGGTGCAGCACAGCGACGACGAGGGACTCACGTGGTCCGCGCCCAGGGAGATCACCGAGGAGACCAAGAAGCCGCAGTGGCGCTGGTACGCCACCACCCCCGGGCACGCGATCCAGCTGGGCACCGGCCGGATCGTCGTCCCCGCCAACCACTCCCTGCCGCCCACCGGCACCGACAACGGCACCGAGGGCAGGTACAACGGCGGCCACTGCCTGCTCAGCGACGACGACGGCGCCACCTGGCGCATCGGCTACGTCGACGACAACCCCGACGGCTACATCAACGCCAACGAGACCACCGCCGCCGAACTCCCCGACGGCCGCGTCTACTTCAACACCCGCAACGACTCGCCCTCGCCCGGCACCCGCGCCGACGCCCACTCCGCCGACGGCGGGCAGAGCCTGCTGAAGCCCTTCCGCCCGCAGGCGGGCCTGTCCGCCCCCGTGTGCCAGGCGAGCGTCCTCCAGCTCCGCGACCCCGATCTGCTGCTGTACTCCGGGCCAGCCGACCCGGGCTTCCGCGCCCTGATGACGATCCGCGCCTCCACCGACGGCGGCACCACCTGGCGCCCGGCCCACACCGTGGACGGACTGCCCGCCGCCTACTCCGACCTGGTCCGCGTCGACCCGGACACCGTGGGGCTGCTGTACGAGACGGGCGACTTCGGCGCCTACGAGACGATCACCTTCCGGCGGGTGCCCGTGACGGACCTGACCTGAGCCGATCGGGGCGGGACCGCGGCCGTAGAGTCGGGGCCATGACCTCTACCGACAGTGCTGCCACCGACAACGCCCAGAAGGCCCCCGCCAAGGACCCCTGGGACCTGCCCGACGTCTCCGGACTCGTCGTCGGCGTGCTCGGCGGGACCGGGCCGCAGGGCAAGGGACTCGCCTACCGGCTCGCCAAGGCCGGGCAGAAGGTGATCATCGGCTCCCGGGCCGCCGACCGCGCGCGGGCCGCCGCCGAGGAACTCGGACACGGCGTCGAGGGCGCCGACAACGCCGAGACCGCGCGCCGCAGCGACATCGTGATCGTCGCCGTGCCCTGGGACGGCCACGGCAAGACCCTGGAGTCCCTGCGCGAGGAACTGGCCGGCAAGCTCGTCGTCGACTGCGTCAACCCGCTCGGCTTCGACAAGAAGGGCGCCTACGCCCTCAAGCCCGAAGAGGGCAGCGCCGCCGAGCAGGCCGCCGCGCTGCTGCCGGACTCCCGGGTCACGGCCGCCTTCCACCACCTGTCGGCCGTCCTCCTCCAGGACCCGGAGATCGACGAGATCGACACCGACGTGATGGTGCTCGGCGAGGTCCGCGCCGACGTGGAGATCGTCCAGGCCCTCGCCGGGCGCATCCCCGGCATGCGCGGCATCTTCGCCGGGCGGCTGCGAGGCGCCCACCAGGTGGAGTCGCTGGTGGCGAACCTGATCTCCGTGAACCGCCGGTACAAGGCACACGCCGGGCTCCGCGTCACGGACGTGTGAGCCGCTGAGGCGCATGGGGGACACTGGTCGTCGTAGCAGTGTCCCCCGACAGGAGTCGACCGAAATGCCCCGCCTTGCCGTTTACGCCCTGATCGTCTGCGTCCTCTCCGTGGCCGCGGCCGTGGTCTCCTTCATGGAGGGCTACTGGTTGGGGATCGTCTGGGTGCTGCTGGCGGGCCTGTCGTCCAACATGTGCTGGTACTACGTGAAGCGTGCCAAGGCGCAAAAGTCGGTCACGGGCTGACCGAGCAGAACTCGTTCGAGCCCTGCCAGAAGCGGTACAGCTCCTGACCGCAGTACGTCTCGAAGTCGCTGATCCCGAGCGACTTCAGGATCGAGTCGATCACGTCGAAGAAGACGCCGTTCACCGCCGGCAGCCACAGCAGCGCGAACACGAACAGCAGACCGAACGGCGCGAACGGCTCCACCTGACGCCGGATGTTGTACGACAGCCACGGCTCGATCACGCCGTAGCCGTCCAGGCCGGGCACCGGCAGGAAGTTCAGCAGCGCGGCCGTCACCTGGAGCAGCGCGAGGAAGGCGAGGGCGAACCGGAAGTCGCTCGGCACGCCGTCCAGCGCGTCCAGCCAGAACGGGGCCGTGCACACGACCGCGAACAGCACGTTCGTCAGCGGGCCCGCCGCCGAGATCAGGCTGTGCTTCCAGCGGCCCCGGATCCGCCCGTGCTCGATGAACACCGCGCCGCCGGGCAGTCCGATCCCGCCCATGATCACGAAGATCACCGGCAGCACGATGCTGAGCAGCGCGTGCGTGTACTTCAGCGGGTTCAGGGTCAGATAGCCCTTCACGCCGACCGAGATGTCGCCGCTGTGCAGGGCCGTGCGCGCGTGCGCGTACTCGTGCAGGCACAGCGAGACGATCCACGCCGCCGTCACGAACAGGAACACGGCGACCCCGGGCTGCTCGGCGAACCCGGTCCAGGTCGCCCATCCCGTGACCGCCGTCACGGCCAGGATCCCGACGAAGACGGGACTGATCCGCCGCTCGCTGTGGCGGCTGGTCGCGGTGGTCATGGGACTCCCTGCACTCTCGAACACGCGGTGGGACGGCCCGACGGTACCGGGCGCAGGGGGAAAACGTCTCGCGCGGGGCGGTCGGTTCCGGGGAGGGTGGGGTCATGGGGCTCTGGCACGTGATCTACGAGGACTGGCAGCTGGAGTGCTGCGGCACGCCGTTCGCGGTGGGGGACGAGGTGAGCTGGCCCCTGCTCCTGGAGGACGCGGACCACGTGTTCGGGGGTGGCTGGCACGACCAGCTCAGCAAGGTGCGCGGGCCGGTGGAGGACGTCGGCGGCGTCCGGGTCGTGCGGGAGGAGACCGGCCTCCCGGTCGCCCTGGCCGGGGATCCCGACGACGAGGAGGACCGGCGGCCGAAGCCGGGGGACCGGGTCCGGTCGGTCGGGCTGCTGTCCGTCGAACGGCACGGCGCGAAGTGGCCCGAGGCCCGCGGCCGGGTGCGGGCCGTGCAGGTGCTGAGCCAGGCCTACGCCGAGACCGCGCCCGGCTCGCGCACGTGGGAGCCGGTGGCGGGGGAGCGGCGGCTGCGGCTGGTGGAGCGGTGCCCGAGGTGGTTCGCCGAGGGCACGGCGGAACAGGGGCGGCAGTGGAGGGAGTCGGGGGTGGTGGCGACCCTGGAGGTGCCGGGCACGGACTCCTGGCTCTCCCACGCCCTCCGCGAGGCCCGGGGCATCCCGCACCAGGGCGCCCGGCCCGGCACGGAGACCGAGGGCCTGCCGGCGGCGGAACTGGCGGGCCTGCTGGAGAAACTGAGCACGGTGGCACCCCCGCCGCGGCACCGGGGCCGACCGAGGCGCCGGCATGGGTGAACGCGGTGTGAGGGGCGGGCGCGAGAGGTGGGGGAGTACCCCTCGGTCCGGCCGCCCGCGACACGAGCCCGCCGGCGCCCGTCTTACCCTCGGCCCGTCGCACCGTCGGGCCGTCGTGACCGCCCCCTTGCCACCGGAGACAATGGACCCCGTGCGCTACCGCATCCTCGGCACCACGCAGGCGCTCCGCACCGACGGCACGGCCGTCCCGGTCGGCGGGGCGCGGCTGCGTGCGCTGCTGACCGTGCTCGCCCTGCGGGCCGGCCGCACCGTGCCCGTGGGGCTGCTCGTCGACGAGGTGTGGGACGGGGATCCGCCCGCCGACGCGCCGGGGGCGCTGCAGGCGCTGGTCGGGCGGTTGCGGCGGGCGCTCGGGGCGGACGCGGTCGCCTCCGCCGAGGGCGGGTACCGGCTCACGGCCGCCCCCGACGACGTCGACCTGCACCGGTTCGAGCGGCTGGCCGGCGAAGGACTGCGGGCCCTGGCCGACGGCGACCCCGCCAAGGCGGCCGTGGTCCTCGACGACGCCCTCGCCCTGTGGCGCGGCCCGGCCCTCGCCGACCTGCCCGACCGTGCCGCCGAGGCGGCCCGCTGGGACACCCGCCGCCTGGACCTGCTGCGGGCCCGCCACACCGCCGCCCTCGCCCTCGGCCAGGCCGAGCAGTCCCTGCCGGAACTGACCGCCCTGTGCGACGGCCACCCCCTGGACGAACCCCTCCAGGCGCTGCGCCTGCGCGCCCTGCGCGACGCGGGCCGCACCGCCGAGGCCCTCGCCGCCTACGAGGACGTACGACGCCTCCTGGCCGACCGGCTCGGCACGGACCCGGGACCCGAACTGCGCGCGCTGCACACCGAGTTACTGGCCGCCCCGGGCCCGGGCGGCTCCCCGGCGGCCCACCAGGCCGCGACACCCCCAAAGACCCCGGCCGCCCCCGTCCCCGGAAACCTCCGCGCCCGCCTCACCTCCTTCATCGGCCGGGAGACCGACATCGAGACCATCCGGGCGGATCTCTCGGCCGCCCGCCTGGTCACCCTGCTCGGCCCCGGCGGCGCCGGGAAGACCCGCCTGTCGCAGGAGGCCGCCGAGGCCGTGCGGCACGCCATGCCCGGCGGGGTGTGGCTGGCCGAACTCGCCCCCGTCGACGACCCCGCCGCCGTACCGGAGGCCGTGCTCACCGCCGTCGGCGCCCGCGAGACCGTGCTGTACGGCGCCGGCGCCGAGGGCATCCGGGCCGCCGTCGCCGACCGGCTCGACGACCCCGTCGAACGGCTCGCCGAGCACTGCTCCCGCCCCCGCATGCTGCTGATCCTCGACAACTGCGAGCACGTCGCCGACGCCGCCGCCCGGCTCGCCGAGGAACTGCTGGCGCGCTGCCCCGACCTCACCGTCCTCGCCACCAGCCGCGAACCCCTCGGCGTGCCGGGGGAGTCGCTGCGCCCGGTGGAGCCGCTGCCCGAGCCGGTCGCGCTGCGCCTGCTCGCCGACCGGGGCGCGGCGGCCCGGCCCGGCTTCCGCATCGAGGACGACCCCGAGGCGTGCGCCGAGATCTGCCGCCGCCTGGACGGCCTGCCCCTGGCCATCGAACTGGCCGCCGCCCGGCTGCGGATGCTCACCCCCCGCCAGATCGCCGACCGGCTCGACGACCGCTTCCGCCTCCTCACCTCCGGCAGCCGCACCGTCCTGCCCCGCCAGCAGACCCTCAGAGCCGTCGTCGACTGGTCCTGGGACCTGCTCGACGAGGACGAACGGGACGTGCTGCGGCGGCTGTCGGTGTTCGCGGGCGGCTGCGACCTGCCCGCCGCCGAGGCGGTGTGCGGACCGGTCGCCCTGGAGGCGCTCGGCTCGCTCGTCGACCGCTCCCTGGTCGTGGCCGCGCCGCCCGGCGAGCAGGCCGACGGCGAGATGCGCTACCGGCTGCTGGAGACCGTCGCCGAGTACGCCGCCGAGCGGCTGGAGGAGTCCGGGCAGCGCGCCGCGGCCGAGCGGGCCCACCTGGAGTACTTCCGGGAACTCGCCCGCACCACCGACCCGTTGCTGCGGGGCCCCGGCCAGCTCGCCGCCATCCACCGGCTGGAGCGGGAGTACGAGAACCTGCGCACCGCCCTGCGGCACGCCGTCGCCCTGCGCGACGAGCAGGAGGCGCTGTGCCTGGCGCTGTCGCTCGTCTGGTACTGGCAGATGCGCGACCTGCGCATCGAGGCCCGCAACTGGTGCCGCGAGGTCATGGCCCTCGGCCCCGACCCCTTCACCGAGCCCGTCCGCCCGGCCGCCCCCGTCTGGCAGCGCTGCACCGACGCGCCGCCGCCGATGACCGGGGAGGTCCTGTGGGAGGCCCGGCGCGGGATCCACCTGGCCCACCTCGCCTGCATGGACACGGAACTGGAGGCCTGGCAGAACCCGCGCTCCCAGCGGAAGCTGCGGGCCATCGCCGGGACCTACGAGCCCGGCCTGCCGCAGAACTGCCGCCTGCCCGGCCTGCTCTGGTTCTTCGCCGTGATGCTCACCGGCGAGATGGACCGGCTGCGCGTCATCGTCGACGCGTCCATCCGCACCTGCCGGGAGACCCCCGGCTTCGCCTGGGAGCTGGCCTCCGCCCTGCAGATGCGGGCCAACTTCCTCGCCAACCGCACCGACTGGGCGGGCGACGCCGCCCGTGACGCCGACGAGTCGCTGGAGATCTACCAGCGCCTCGGCGACGCCTGGGGCACCGCCGAGGCGCTCTCCGCCCGCGCCGAGGCCCACGAACGCCGGGGCCATTACGCCCGGGCGGCCGCCGACTACGAGACGGCCATCGCCCACGCCGAACACCTCGGCGCCCGCGCCCAGGCCGCCGTCCTCACCGCGCGGCTCGGCAACGCCCTGCTGGAGGCCGGCGAGGGCGAACGCGGTGAGCGGCTGCTGCGCGAGGTGATCGCCCAGCACGAGGACGCGCACAGCGAGGCCATGCCGGCCGCCCGCCTGTTCCTCGCCGGCCGGCTCGGCATGACGGGACGCACCGCCGAGGCGCGCGAACAACTGCGGCGGCTGCGCCAGGACTTCCGGATCGCCCACTTCATCGTCTTCGACGCGTACATCCTCGGCTCGGAGGCCTGGCTGGACGCCGTGGAGGGACGGTACGAGGACTGCCTGCGCCTGATCCGCAAGGCGCTGGAGCGGGCCACCGATCCGCTGGCCACGGCGATCACGCCCCATATGCGCTCGGGATACCTGATCACCGGCGCCTGGGCCCTGGCCGGCGTCGACGGCGGGCGGCGCGCCGGGGACGCGGCCCGCTGCCTGGGCGCGTTCGACGCCCTGCTGCCCGCCGGCCACGTCGCCCAGACGCAGGAGCGCGAGACCCGTGAGCAGGCGGAGCGGCTGGCCCGGGCCTCGGTCGGCGACCCGGCGTACGAGACGGCGTACGCGCAGGGCGGCGGCCTCTCGCTCGATGAGGCCGTCGCCCTCGTGTGACGCCGACGGTGCCGCCAGGTCAGCTCTTCGTGCGGAACTTGTGGATCGCGACCGGCGCCATCACCGCGGTGATCGCCACCGACCAGCCGAGCGTCACCCACAGATCGTGCGCGACAGGCCCGCCCACCATCAGGCCGCGCGCGGCGTCGGCCAGCGTCGACAGCGGGTTGTAGTCGGTGAACGCCTGCAACCAGCCGGGCATCGACGTCGTCGGCGCGAAGATCGACGAGCCGAACTGGAGCGGGAACAGCACCAGGAAGCCCATCGCCTGCACGGACTGCGCGTTCTTCAGGATCACGCCCAGGGTGAGGAACACCCACATGATCGACGAGGCGAACGCCGTGGACAGCGCCACGGTCGCGAACAGCCCCGGCCAGTTCGTGATCTCGAACCCGACCGCGACGGCGACGATCATCAGCACGGCGGTCGCGAACAGCATCCGCAGCAGCTCCACCGAGATCTTCGCGAACAGCACCGAACCACGCCCGATCGGCAGGGACCGGAAGCGGTCCATGACACCGGAGTTGAAGTCCTGGCTGAAGCCGGTGCCGACGCCCTGGGACAGCGTCATGCTCATCATCGCGATCATGCCGGGGATCACGTACTGCACGTACCGGTCCTGCCCGCCGCCCAGCGCCTGCCCGATCGAGCCGCCGAAGACGAACACGAACAGCAGGGTGAAGATGACCGGCATCAGCAGCGCGTCGGCCATCGACTCCGGGTCCTTGCGGATCCACAGCAGGTTGCGGCGGATCAGGGCCCCGGTGTGACGGAGGTGGCCGCGCAGCGGGATACGGGCGTCCGTCCCGGCGTCGTGGACGGTGACGGCGCTCATACGGCGGCCTCCTGAAGGTCTTCGGCGGGCATGGCGTCCTGCGGGGCACTGGCGCGATGGCCGGTGAGGGACAGGAACACCTCGTCCAGGCTGGGCAGTTCGGTGGTGATGGAGGACAGCGTGATACCGCGCGCGGTGACGGCGCCGACCACTGCGGTCAGCTGCTCGTCGCTCAGGATCGGCACGAGGACGTCACCCCGGTCGGTGTCCACGGTCGTGGTGGCGAGCCCGGTGATCCCCAGCTCGTCCAGCGCGGCGGCGAGGGGCCGCAGCTGCGTCGGATCGGCGGGGCGGACCCGCAGCGCCCGGCCGCCGACCTTCGCCTTCAGCTCCTCGATGGCGCCGCCGGCGATGACCTGGCCGCGGTCGACGACCGTCAGCTCGGAGGCCAGTTGCTCGGCCTCCTCCATGTACTGGGTGGTGAGCAGCACGGTGACCCCGTCGCCGACCATGCGCTTGACCTCGTCCCACACCTCGTTGCGGGTGCGCGGGTCGAGCCCGGTGGTCGGCTCGTCCAGGAAGAGCACGGCCGGTGCCCCGATCATCGAGGCGGCCAGGTCCAGCCGCCGCCGCATGCCGCCGGAGTACGTCGCCGCCGGCCGCTTGGCCGCCTCGGTGAGCGAGAAGCGCTCCAGCAAAGCGTCGGCCCGGGTGCGGGCGTCCTTGCGGGGCAGGTCGAGCAGCCGCCCGATCATGTAGAGGTTCTCCCAGCCGGAGAGCTTCTCGTCCACGGAGGCGTACTGCCCGGTCAGGCCTATCACCCGCCGCAGCTGCCGCGGCTGCCGTACGACGTCGTAGCCGGCCACGGTCGCCTGCCCCGCGTCGGGCTGCAGCAGGGTGGACAGGATCCGCACCAGGGTGGTCTTCCCGGCCCCGTTCGGCCCGAGCACCCCCATCACGGTGCCCTCCCGCACCTCCAGGTCGACCCCGTCCAGTGCCTTGGTCTCCCCGTAGTGCTTCACCAGCCCCCGCACAGTGACAGCGGCGCCGCCGGTTCGTGTGTCGATTCGCGTCATGCGGACGACAGTGTCAGCGCGCACCGACAAACCACCGACAGACCGCTGACAGGGGTTCGTCGCCACCGACAAACCACCGACAGGCCGCCGACCAACCCTCGACAGCGGCCCGGGAACGGGAACAGCCCCGCCGACGGGGGACGATCGGCGGGGCTGTCCGGTACCGCAGTGGTTCAGTGGACGGCTCAGTGGACGGAGTGCTCCTCGGAGGGGAACGTTCCGCCGACCACGTCCTCGGCGAACGCCTTCGCCGCGTTCCCCATGACCTCACGCAGGTTCGCGTACTGCTTCACGAACTTCGGCACGCGCCCGCCGGTCAGCCCGAGCATGTCGGTCCACACCAGCACCTGCGCGTCCGTCTCGGCCCCGGCACCGATCCCGACGGTCGGGATGTGCAGCACCCGCGTCACCTCGGCCGCGAGCTCCGCCGGAACCAGCTCCAGCACCACCGCGAACGCGCCCGCGTCCTGCACGGCCTTCGCGTCCCGCAGCAGCTGCTGGGCCGCCTCCTCGCCGCGGCCCTGCACGCGGTAGCCCATCGCGTTGACGGACTGCGGGGTCAGCCCGATGTGCGCCATGACCGGGATGCCGGACTCGACCAGCAGCCGGATCTGCTCGTGCGACCGCTCGCCCCCCTCCAGCTTCACGGCCTGCACGCCCGCCTCCTTCACCAGCCGGGTCGCCGAGCGCAGCGCCTGCACCGGACCCTCCTGGTAGGAGCCGAAGGGCAGGTCGCCGACGATCAGGGCGCGCGAGGTGCCCCGTACGACCGCCGCCGACAGCATGGTCATCTCGTCGAGGGTGACGGGCACGGTCGTCTCGTACCCCAGGTGGCAGTTGCCCGCCGAGTCGCCGACGAGCATGACCGGGATCCCGGCCTCGTCGAAGACGGACGCCGTCATCGCGTCGTACGCGGTGAGCATGGGCCACTTCTCGCCGCGCTCCTTGGCGGCGGCGATGTCCCGCACGGTGATGCGGCGGGTGCTCTTGCCCCCGTACAGCGCCTTGCCGCCGTCGGAGGGCTTCTGCTGAGCGTTCTGGGCAGCCGGAAGCTGCGTCATTGCACGGCTCCTCACACGTCATCTCGAGGCGCCCTGACGGCGTCCCCGGACCACGTCCATGGTGGCACCTCGTGCCATGCAGGGCTAGGGGAGCCCCTGTGAGTTCGACTTCCCCCCGGTCCCAGTGTGCGCGTTTCGTCACAGAGCGCGCTTTCCGTGGCCTTGACCGGAACTCCCCGCGGCGACTCGAACGTCATCGCCCCCGTACGGCCGTCGAGGGACGGCGGGAACGGAACGGATCATCCCCTAGGGTCGTAGACACGGGGGCGATGGTGTGCACGGCAGGCAGTGAGGCGACGGTATGGCCCAGCAGGCGTACATGACGGAGACGGACAACGGCGGCTCGGGGCCCGAGCACCGGGGGACCCGGCTTCGGCGCCTGTTCGACCGGCTGTTGGGCCCCTGGCGCGGCGACCCACGGATCTGGCGGCGCGGGCTGCTCGTGGCCACCTGCGCGGTGCTGCTGGCCGTCGTCATGATCCTGCACTCGCGCATCCCGAACACGATCGGCAACCTGGGCAGTCTCATCGAGACGTTCCTGCCCTGGCTGGGACTCCTCGTGCCGGTGCTGCTCCTGCTCGCCGTCCTCCGCAGGTCGGCGACCGCGCTGATCGCGGTGGTGCTGCCGGCGCTGGTCTGGCTGAACCTCTTCGGCGGCCAGCTCACCGACAAGACCGCGGCCGGCGGCGACCTCACCGTGGCCACGCACAACGTCAACGCCGAGAACCCCGACCCGGCCGGCACCGCCCGTGACGTGGCCGCCTCCGGCGCGGACGTCCTCGCCCTGGAGGAACTGACGGCGACCGCCGTGCCGACGTACGAGAAGGCGCTCGCCTCGACCTACCGCTACCACTCCGTGCAGGGCACGGTCGGGGTGTGGAGCAAGTACCCCCTGAGCGATGTGCGGGCCGTCGACCTCGACATGGGCTGGACGCGCGCGATGCGCGCCACCGTGACCGCCCCGGCCGGCCAGGTCGCCGTCTACGTCGCCCACCTGCCGTCGGTGCGCGTGAAGATGGAGGCCGGGTTCACGGCCCGGCAGCGCGACCGGAGCGCCGACTACCTGGGCCACGCCATCGCCCGTGAACCGCTGAAGAACGTCGTCCTGCTCGGCGATCTGAACGGCACCATGAACGACCGCGCGCTCAACGCCGTCACCTCCCAGATGCGCTCCACGCAGGGCGCGGTGGGCAGCGGCTTCGGGTTCAGCTGGCCGGCGTCGTTCCCGATGGCGCGCATCGACCAGATCATGGTCAGGGGCCTGACGCCGGAGAGCTCCTGGACCCTCCCGCAGACCGGCAGCGACCATCTGCCCGTCGCGGCCCGTGTGAAGGTCGCCACAAGCGGTTCCTGAAAACCGCAGGTCAGGGCAGTTCGGCCAGGATCCGGCACCTGAGGGTTCACCTCGCGGAATAGTGCGCCTGCGAGACTTTGTTCCGTACTTGAACATACGAAGTACGGATCTCCACGCAAGTCTCGAAAGGTTCTTCATGCCCCTGGCCCTGCTCGCCCTCGCCGTGGGTGCCTTCGGCATCGGCACCACCGAGTTCGTGATGATGGGGCTGCTGCCCGATGTCGCGGACGACCTGCACATCTCGATACCCGCCGCCGGCCATCTGGTGTCGGCGTACGCACTCGGCGTCGTCATCGGCGCCCCGCTGCTGGCCGCGGTCACCGCGAAGATGTCCCGCCGCACGGTCCTCATCGGGCTGATGGGACTGTTCGTCGCGGGCAACGCCCTGTCGGCCCTCGCGCCCGACAACGGCTGGCTGCTGGCCGCCCGCTTCCTGAGCGGACTGCCGCACGGCGCCTTCTTCGGAGTCGGCGCCGTCGTGGCGACGAACATGGTCGCCCCCGAACGCAAGGCGCGCTCGGTCTCCCTGATGTTCCTCGGCCTGACGGTCGCGAACGTCGTGGGTGTGCCCGTCGCGACCCTCATGGGACAGCAGCTCGGCTGGCGGGCGACCTTCCTCGGCGTCAGCGCCATCGGCCTGGCGGCGATCGCCGCGCTCGCGTTCCTCATCCCGCACGACCACGAGCACGCCACCGCCAAGGGCCTGCGCGGCGAACTCGCCGCCCTGCGCTCCGTCCCGGTCTGGCTGTCGCTCGGCACGACCGTGGCGGGCTTCGGCGCCCTGTTCGCGGCCTACAGCTACATCACGCCGATGCTCACGGACGCCGCCGGCTACGCCGACGCCAGTGTCACCCTGCTGCTGGCGCTGTTCGGCGTCGGCGCCACCGCCGGCAACCTGCTGGGCGGCCGTCTGGCCGACCACTCCCTGCGCGGCACGCTGTTCGGCGGCCTGACCGCCCTGGTGGCGGTGCTGGCGCTGTTCCCCCTGCTGATGCGCACGGAACTCACCGCCGCCGTCGCGGTGATCCTGCTCGGCATGGCGGCCTTCGCCACCGGATCCCCGCTCCAGCTGATGGTCATGGAGAAGGCCTCGTCGGCCCCGTCCCTGGCCTCCTCGGCCAACCAGGCCGCCTTCAACCTGGCCAACGCCGGCGGCGCCTGGATCGGCGGACTCGCCCTGGCCGCGGGCTTCGGCGTCACCTCCCCGGCCCTGGCCGGAGCGGCCCTGGCCGTCCTCGGCCTCGGGGTGGCAGCGCTGGCCGCCGTGGTGGACCGGCGCCGGGCTCCGGTCGCCGGACGCGAGCGGGTCGTGGCGAGCCATGTCCCGCAGGAGGCGGAAGCCGTGCACCACTGACCGAGGGCGCGGCGACACCACACCTGGGCGGCAGCCCGTAGGGAGAGTCCTACGGGCTGCCGCGCTGTTTGTGGGGGTGCTGCGGGGCCGGGTGGGCGCCGAGGCCGCCCGGCGCGTGGCCGACCTGGCCGGGGAGGTGACGCCGTCGGGGCCGGGCGGGGCGCCGCGGCTGTCGAGGGGGCTGTCGGCGGGCTGTCGCCGGGGCCGGTTCGCACTCGCCGTCGGGCGTCGAGGTGGTGGCTTCTCGCCGTGCCTGGGTTGGGAGGTGGTGGCTTCTCGCCGTGCCTGGGTTGGGAGGTGGTGGCCTCACGCCTTACCTGCGTCGGGACGTGGTAGCTTCCAGCCTTGCCTGCGCTGGGGGCCGGTGGCTTCCCACTGTGCCCGCACCGCGAGGCGGTGGCTTCCCACTGTGCCTGCGCCGGGAGGCGGTGGCTTCCCACTGTGCCTGCGCCGGGAGGCGGTGGCCTCTCGCCGTACCTGCGTCGGGAGGTGGTAGCTTCCAGCCTTGCCTGCGCTGGGGGCCGGTGGCTTCCCACTGTGCCCGCATCGCGAGGCGGCGGTCTCCCGCCGTGCCTGCGCCGCGAGGCGGCGGTCTCCCGCCGTGCCTGCGCCGCGAGGCGGCGGTTTCCCGCCGTGCCTGCGCCGGGAGGCGGCGGTTTCCCGCCGTGCCTGCGCCGGGAGGCGGCGGCCTCTCGCCGCGCCCGCACCGGGATGGCGGCGGCCCCCTCAACGCGCCCGCCCCCCGAGGCGGCGGCCCTCCACCCCGCCCGCACCGGCTAACGCGACGTCAGGGCACCGACCAGGCCGTCGAGTCCGTCGAAATATCCGTCGAAGGCATCGGAGGCGGCCGGCGGATCCCCGGCCGGGCGTTGGACGTAGGCGGTCCGCATCCCCACCGCCTGCGCGCCCCGGAGGTCCCAGGCGTGGGCGGCCACCATGAGCACGCGCTCGGCCGGGCAGCCGGCGCAGTCCAGGGCGAGTCGGTACACCTCCGGCTCCGGCTTGTACGCCCGGGCGGACTCGGCGGACAGCGCCTGGTGCCAGCGCAGCCCGGCATGCGCGTTGAGCCGCAGCAGGGCGGTACGGCTCGCGTTGGAGAGCCCGAGCACGGGGAACCGCCGCGCGAGCCGCTCGAGACCGGCGACGGAGTCGTCCCAGGGGGACAGACGCCGGCCCGCCGTGGCGAGCCGGGCGACGGCAGCCGGGTCGCTGACCTCGGCCAGGTCGGCCACGCGCCGTGCGGCCTCGGCGTCGAGGATCTCGGTGCCGGCGTACGGGCGGAGCCCCTGCCGGACGCGTTCCTGTTCCTGCTCGCGGTGCCGCCGCCACACGGCGAGCAGCTCGTCGACGGCCGCGTCGTCGGACCCGGGTGCCGCTTCGCGGATCGCCGCTCGCAGCCCGCCGGGTTCGTCGACCATCGTTCCGAGGACGTCGAAGACGACGACGTCGATGCCGTCGATGGTTCCGATGGTTCCGGTGGTGAAGTCGATGTCCGAGCCGCTGTCCCGGTTCTCGCCCACGCGCACTCCCGTTCGCCGTGCCGTCACCGTCCGAGCCGGTGACGACGATGGTGGCAGCGACCGCGTCACCGGTCAAGACGGTGACGCACGCAAGCGGAAGAACGTATACCCGTTGCAGTGGTGATCTTGCGTTGCGTAATGTCCCCGAGAATGAGCAGTCACATACAGCCCACCTTCGTGCTGGTCCACGGCGCCTTCGCGAACTCCTTCTCCTTCGCGCCCCTCCCAGGCACCGCAGGACCTCGAAGGCCTCGCCACGGCGCCCGGCTCGATCAAGGGCGTCACCCTCGCCGACAACGCCGCGCACCTGATCGGGATCCTGGAACGGGCCAAGGAGAACGGGCCGGTGATCCTGGTCGCCCACAGCCGGGGCGGCGTCACGGCCACCGCCGCGGCCAACGCCCGGCCGGACCTCATCGACCGCATCGTCTACGTGGCGGCCTGGTGCCCGGTCGCCCTCGACGTCGCCGGCTACTACGCCGAGCCCGAGATGGCCACGGTCGACGCCGCGTCGCTGGGTCTGGCCATGGCCGGGAACCCGGCCGAACTCGGCCTGCTCCGCGTCAACTTCCGCACGGCCGACCCGAAGGCCCTCGCGGCGTTCAAGGCGGCCTTCATCGCCGACGGCACCGACGACGAGTTCCTGACCTTCCTCAACACCTTCCAGCCCGACGAGAACCTGGACGTCGGCACCTCCGCCGACCGGGCGCAGGCCGCGACGTGGGGCCGCATCCCGAAGACCTACGTACGCCTGACCGGGGACGCGAGCCTGCCGCTCGCCCTCCAGGACCGGCTGATCCGCGAGGGCGACGCGCTCACCCCCGACAACCCGTACGACGTCCGCACCCTCGAAGGAAGCCACCTCAAATGGCTGACCGCCCCGGCTCCGGCGGCCCGGGTCCTGGGGGAGCTGGCCGGGCTTGCGGGCAGGGAGGCCTGATCACGAGCCCGTCGACGGGTGGGCCGCCCAATGGCCGGACAGCGCCGGCCACCAGTCCGGATGTTCGCCCACCACGTGCACCAGGGCGGGCGAGGAGTCACGCAGCCTGAGGGCGAAGCCCTGCCATCCCTTGTAGCCCTTCAGCTCAGGGTTGAGCGTGTTGATCAGCAGGCCGTAGTTCACCGTGTCGGCGAGCATGGCCGTGATGAGGAGAACCCGGGCCCGCGTGTCCGCCTGCCTCGGGAGATCGGCACTCCCGTAGAAGTAGACGTACAGCTCGGGCTGTGCCGCGATCATGCCCTCGATGTGGTGGAGCCGCTCCATACCGTTGTAGATCGCGGCGGCACCCGCGACGCCGTTGCTGATGACGGTCTGTCGCGTGAGCTCCCGGGTCTGCCACGCCGAGACGAGCAGGGACGCCACCACGCCGACCGACGCGATCAGCCCGAATACCTCGCTCACTCCGGTCCCCCCAGATCGAAAGTACCGGGGCACTACCCGCGGCACGAGATCCAGTAACGACCGCCGGCGGTCGGCGAGTGCGGCACCCGCGACGCCGTCGCCGATGACGGTCCGACGACCGAAGCGACGAGGCCGACGGTCACCGACCGTCGGCCTCGTCCTCCGAACCAGCGGGCAACCCGCCGCGACCCCGCCTACAGCGCCGGCAGATTCTTCCGCAGCTCGAACGCCGTCACCTCGGACCGGTACTCCTCCCACTCCTGCCGCTTGTTCCGCAGGAAGAAGTCGAACACGTGCTCGCCGAGCGTCTCGGCGACCAGGTCGCTGCGTTCCATCAGGGTCAGCGCCTCGCCCAGGTTCTGCGGGAGCGGCTCGATGCCCATCGCGCGGCGCTCGGCGTCCGAGAGGGCCCAGACGTCGTCCTCGGCGCCCGGCGGGAGCTCGTAGCCCTCCTCGATGCCCTTCAGGCCGGCGGCGAGCAGGACCGCGTAGGCCAGGTACGGGTTCGCGCCCGAGTCCAGGGAGCGGACCTCGACGCGCGCCGAGCCGGTCTTGCCGGGCTTGTACATCGGCACCCGGACCAGCGCCGAGCGGTTGTTGTGGCCCCAGCAGATGTACGACGGGGCCTCGCCGCCCGCGCCCGCCGTGCGCTCCGCGCCGCCCCAGATGCGCTTGTAGGAGTTCACCCACTGGTTGGTGACCGCGGAGATCTCCGCCGCGTGCCGCAGCAGGCCCGCGATGAAGGAGCGGCCCACCTTGGACAGCTGGTACTCCGAGCCGGACTCGTAGAAGGCGTTGCGGTCGCCCTCGAAGAGGGAGAGGTGCGTGTGCATGCCGCTGCCGGGGTGCTCGGAGAACGGCTTCGGCATGAACGTCGCCTGCACGCCCTGCTCCAGCGCCACCTGCTTCATGACCAGGCGGAACGTCATCACGTTGTCGGCGGTGGACAGCGCGTCGGCGTAGCGGAGGTCGATCTCCTGCTGGCCGGGCGCGCCCTCGTGGTGGGAGAACTCGACCGAGATGCCCATCGACTCCAGCATGGTGATCGCCTGGCGGCGGAAGTCCATGCCGACGTTGGTCGGGGTGTGGTCGAAGTAGCCGGAGTTGTCGGCCGGGGTCGGACGGGAGCCGTCCAGCGGCCGGTCCTTCAGCAGGAAGAACTCGATCTCCGGGTGCGTGTAGAACGTGAAGCCCAGGTCGGAGGCGCGGGCCAGGGCGCGCTTGAGCACGTAGCGCGGGTCCGCGAAGGACGGGGAGCCGTCCGGCATGAGGATGTCGCAGAACATGCGCGCCGTGCCCGGGGCCTCCGCGCGCCAGGGCAGGATCTGAAAGGTCGACGGGTCCGGCTTGGCGATCATGTCGGACTCGTAGACCCGGGCGAAGCCCTCGATCGCGGAGCCGTCGAAGCCGATGCCCTCGTCGAAGGCCTGTTCCAGTTCGGCCGGGGCCACGGCGACGGACTTGAGGAAGCCCAGCACGTCCGTGAACCACAGGCGTACGAACCGGATGTCGCGCTCCTCCAAGGTCCGGAGCACGAACTCCTGCTGCTTGTCCATCTTCCGCTTCCCCATCCTTGCTGGTCAGGCCGCCTTCTCTTCCGTACCACGGGAGGCGGTCGGGCACCTGAGCATCCCACCACACCACCATTTCGTACGCGTTGCGCACCATGATCGCCCGGCCGGCCCGGGGCCGAACGCCTCACGTACGGCGGGTGAACTGCTCTTCCGCCCATAGTGCCTGCTCGTACCGACATCCGTAACGGCCGGTCCCCGTCGCCGCCCCCTCGCACTTAATTTGCATCTCAGATGCAACTTTAAATAGCGTGCGCGGCAGTCGAGCATGGAGGAGCCCCCGATGCTGTCCGAGCAGTCCGCCACCACCGTCCGCGCCACGCTTCCCGCCGTCGGCGCGGCCCTCGGCGCGATCACCGAGCGCTTCTACGCCGGGCTGTTCGCGGCCCGTCCGGAGCTGCTGCGCGACCTGTTCAACCGGGGCAACCAGGCCGCCGGCACCCAGCGGCAGGCGCTCGCCGGTTCCATCGCCGCCTTCGCCACGCACCTGCTGGATCATCCGGAGCAGCGGCCGGACGCGATGCTGCAGCGCATCGCCCACAAGCACGCCTCGCTCGGCGTCACGCCCGAGCAGTACGGCATCGTCCACGAGCACCTGTTCGCCGCCATCGCCGACGTGCTGGGCGACGCCGTCACACCCGAGGTCGCCGCCGCCTGGGACGAGGTCTACTGGCTGATGGCGAACGCCCTGATCGCCGTCGAGAAGCGGCTGGGCGAGGAGCGCGGCGGCCCGGTCTGGCGGCCCTGGGAGGTCGTCGAGCGGGTCGCCGAGACCCCGGACGTCGCCACGTTCCGGCTGCGGCCCGCCGACGGCGGCCCGGTGCCGGAGTTCCTCGCCGGCCAGTACGTCTCCGTCCGCGTGGCCCTCCCGGACGGCGCCCGCCAGATACGGCAGTACAGCCTCTCCGGGGCACCCGGCCCGGCCCTGCGGCAGATCAGCGTCAAACGCGTGCGGGGCGGCGGCGCCCCCGACGGAGAGGTCTCCCACCACCTCCACGCGCGCGTGGAGGTGGGCGACGTCCTGGAACTGTCCGAGCCGTACGGCGACCTCGTCCTGGACGCCGGCCCCGACACGCCCCTGCTGCTGGCCTCGGCGGGCATCGGCATCACCCCGATCGCCGCGATGCTGGCCCACCTCGCCGACTCGGGCCACCGCGCCCCGGTCACCGTCGTCCACGGCGACCGCTCACCCGCCACCCACGCCCTGCGCACCGACCACGAGGCCTGCGCGGCGAAGCTGCCGGACTCGGCCGTCCACCTCTGGTACGAGCAGGACGCCCCGGCCGGCGCCCGCTCCGGCCTGGTCGACCTCGCCGACGTCCCCGTCCTCCCGGGCACGCGCGCGTACCTGTGCGGCCCGCTGCCCTTCATGCGCGCGGTCCGGACCCAGCTGATCGCCAAGGGCGTGGCACCCGCCGATGTCCACTACGAGGTCTTCGGCCCCGACCTGTGGCTGGCGGGGCAGGCCTAAGGGGCCGGAGGGCCGCCCGCCCGTGAGATGTCCAGCAGCAGCGCCCCGGTCGGCTCCGCCACGATGTCCGCCACCGTGACCGGGTCCAGGGAGGCGAAGAACGCCTCCTGGGCCCGGCGCAGGGCGCCGCGCAGCCGGCAGGCGGAGTTCAGGGGGCAGGGGGTGGGGCCCTCGCAGTCGACGACGTCGCCGTCGCCCTCGAAGGCGCGGACCACGGCGCCCACCGAGGCCGTGCGGCCCCGCTCGGTGAGGCTGAGGCCGCCGCCGCGGCCGCGGCGGGCCGCGAGCAGGCCCATGTGCTGGAGTTCGGCGACCACCTTCGCCAGGTGGGTGTACGGCACGCCCATGCCCTCGGCGACGTCCCGGGTCGTCGGACTCGCCTCGCCCGAGACGGCGAGCCGCATCAGGACCCGCAGGGCCAGGTCGGTGGAGCGCAGCAGCCGCATGCCCGCAGCGTAGATAATGGGAATCTCCGGTTCAAATTATCCGGACCCGCGCCGTTCCAAGCTGTCGGGCCGCTGTCGGTGCCGTATCGATTCGGCCCATTCCCGCGGTCGCCCTACGAGCCGCCCCGCCTCCCCCATTACGATCAGGCCACCCGACCGTCCCATCTTTCCCCCGCGAAGGACTTCTCATGGGCTCCGCCAAGAAGAGCAGCACGGCACGCAAGGCGCGAATAGAGGAGATGCGGCGCGCCGAGCAGGCCCGTGAGCGCCGCAACCGCATCCTCACCATCGTCGCCAGCGTCGTGATCGTCGGCGGCCTGGTGGCCGGCGGCGTCGTGCTCGTGCAGTCCCAGTCCGACAACGGCAGTGACACCGCGGCGAGCGACTCCTCGGGCAAGGGCAAGTTCGTCACCGGCAAGGACGGCGTGAAGACCTGGGAGGGCAAGCTCTCCCGCAACCACGTCACCAAGGCCGTGAAGTACGCCTCCGAGCCGCCGGTCGGCGGCGACCACAACCAGGTGTGGATGAACTGCAACGGCGACGTCTACACCAAGGAGATCAACAACACCAACGCCGTGCACTCGCTGGAGCACGGCGCGGTGTGGGTGACGTACAACGCCGCCGCGAAGAAGGCCGACGTCGACGCGCTCGCGGCGAAGGTGAAGAAGACGCCGTACACGCTGATGAGCCCGATGGACGACCAGAAGGACCCGATCATGCTCTCGGCGTGGGGCCACCAGCGCACCGTGACGGGCGCCGACGACCCGAACGTCGACAAGTTCTTCGAGAAGTTCGTCCAGGGCGAGCAGACGCCCGAGCCGGGTGCCGCCTGCACGAACGGGCTCTCTCAGTGAGGCAGGCGGCTCTGATCGCCGGGGCCGCGGCGACGGCGCTCGTCGCGGCCGGCGCGATCACCTACGCCGTCGCCGGAGACGACGGCGGCGGCACGACCCCCTCCGCCGAGTCCGCCGACGCCGGGTTCGCGCGGGACATGGCGGTGCACCACCAGCAGGCCGTGGAGATGTCGTACATCGTGCGCGACCGCACGAAGGACGAGGAGGTGCGGCGCCTCGCCTACGACATCGCGCAGACCCAGGCCAACCAGCGCGGCATGATGCTCGGCTGGCTCGACCTGTGGGGCCTGCCCAAGGTGTCCTCCGAGCCGCCGATGACCTGGATGGGCATGGGAGGCATGGCCTCCGGCAAGGACGGCGCGCTGATGCCGGGCATGGCGACCAACACCGAGATGAAGAAGCTCGGCGAGCTCAGCGGGAAGCAGGCGGAGGTCTTCTACCTCCAGCTGATGACGGACCATCACAAGGGCGGCATCCACATGGCCGAGGGCTGCGTGGAGAAGTGCCGGGTCGGGGTGGAGAAGCGGCTCGCGCAGGGCATGGTGGACGCGCAAGAGTCGGAGATCGGCCTGATGGCGGACCTGCTCAAGGCGCGGGGTGCCGCACCGCGCCCGTAAGGCGTAGGGCGTTCGTAGGGCGTAAGCCTCAAATCGCCCTGCTCGGCGGCTCCTTGGGCTCTTCTTGGCCTCGGTAGAACGCTTCTTGGGCTTCGCATTCCCCTTGCATGAACGGTTCGTCGACAGAGTGGCGACCGTCGAGTGATCCACTCGCGACGAACCGCACAGGGGGTTCCATGAGATCCAACCGCGCCAAGGTGCGCGCCGGGGTGAGCGTGGCGGCGACACTGCCGATGCTCGCCGGTGCGCTGGCGCTCGGCATACCCGCGGCGCACGCCGCCGACCACCCGCTCCGCGACCTGCTGGCCGGGACCCGGCCCGCGTGGGCCACGGCCAAGGCGGACCAGGGCGCCACCTCCGACGACGCCACGATCTCCGCCCGGGTCTACCTCGCCGGCAGGGACGCCGCCGGCCTCGCCGCGTACGCCAAGGCCGTCTCCGACCCGAAGTCGGCCTCCTACGGCAAGTACCTGAGCGCCCGGAAGGCCCAGGCCCGCTTCGGCGCGACCAAGGCCCAGGTGGCGGCCGTGAAGGCCTGGCTCACGTCCGCCGGCCTGAAGGTCACGGGCGTCACGCCGCACTACGTCTCCGTCACCGGTGACGTGGCCGCCGCCGAGAAGGCGTTCGGCACCCAGCTGCACAACTTCGCCAAGGGCGCCCGGACCTACCGCGCGCCGGCGAGCAGCGCCTCCGTGCCGGCCGGCCTCGCCGACGCCGTGCTGACCGTGACCGGCCTGGACAACGCGCCCCACATGGCCACGCACGACGACCGGCTGCCGCCGCCGGACACCGTGTTCCGCAACGCCGGGCCCTTCTCCTCGTACTACGGCTCGAAGACCGCGAGCACGCTGCCCGACGCGTACGGCGGCAAGATCCCGTACGCGATCAAGGGCTACACGGGCAAGCAGCTGCGGGCCGCCTACGGCGCGGGCACCCGCACCGGCAAGGGCGTCCGGGTCGCGATCACGGACGCGTACGCCTCCCCGACCATCGCCTACGACGCGGGCACCTACGCCGGCAAGCACGGCGACGCGGCGTGGAAGACCGGCCAGCTGCGCCAGGTGCTGCCCAAGAAGTACACGAACACCAAGGACTGCTCGGCCGCCGGCTGGTACGGCGAGGAGACCCTGGACGTCGAGGCCGTGCACGCGGTCGCGCCGGCCGCGGGCGTCACCTACGTGGGCGCCGCCTCCTGCATGGACGACGACCTGCTCGACGCGCTCGGCAAGGTCGTCGACCACCACCTGGCCGACATCGTCTCCAACTCCTGGGGCGAGGTCGAGGCCGCACAGACCCCCGACCTCGCGGCCGCCTACGACCAGGTCTTCCAGCTGGGCGCGGTCGAGGGCATCGGCTTCTACTTCTCCTCCGGCGACGACGGCGACGAGGTCGCCGGCTCCGGGACGAAGCAGGTCGACTCCCCGGCCAACTCGGCGTGGGTCACCGCCGTCGGCGGCACCTCGCTGGCCGTCGGCAAGGACGACACGTACCTGTGGGAGACCGGCTGGGGCACCGAGAAGGCGAACCTGTCGGCCGACGGCAAGAGCTGGACCGACTTCCCCGGCGCCTTCACCTCCGGCGCGGGCGGCGGCACCAGCAGGACCGTCGCCGAGCCCTCCTACCAGCAGGGTGTGGTGCCCGAGGCGCTGGCCAAGGCCAACAGCCCCGACGGCAACCGGGTCGTCCCGGACATCGCGGCCATCGCCGACCCGAACACCGGCTTCCTGGTGGGCCAGACCCAGACCATGCCCGACGGCAAGACGCAGGCGTACAGCGAGTACCGCATCGGCGGCACGTCGCTCGCCGCGCCGACCATCGCGGCCATCCAGGCCCTGGCCCAGGAGGCCCGCGGCGGCACGCCGATCGGCTTCGCCAACCCGGCGATCTACGCGAAGTCCGGCTCGAAGGTCTACCACGACGTCACCGACAACCCGACGGGCTCCGGCCTCGCCGTGGCCCGCGTCGACTTCGTGAACGGCTACGACGCCACGGGCGGACTGGCCACGTCCGTGCGCAGCCTGGGCAAGGACAGCTCGCTGCAGGCCGTCAAGGGCTACGACGACGTCACCGGCGTGGGCACGCCCGCGAACGGCTACGTCGAGTCGTACCGGCGCCGCTGACCTCCGCAAGGGGACCGGGGTGGTGTGGGGTGACCCACACCACCCCATTGCGTCGCTCTGACGATTACACTGGGCCCGTGCCTCAACTACGTCTCGCCCTGAACCAGATCGACTCGAGCGTCGGCGACCTCGCCCAGAACGCCGAGTCGATCGTCCGCTGGACCCGGCACTCCGCCGAGCAGGGAGCGCATCTCGTGGCGTTCCCGGAGATGGCGCTGACCGGGTATCCCGTCGAGGACCTGGCCCTCAGGTCGTCCTTCGTGGAGGCCTCCCGCGCGGCCCTGAAGAGTCTCGCCGCCCGCCTGGCCGAGGAGGGCTTCGGTGAGCTGCCGGTCATCGTCGGCTACCTCGACCGCAGCGAGACCGCCCAGCCGAAGTACGGCCAGCCGGCCGGCGCCCCGCAGAACGCGGGGGCGGTGCTGTACGGCGGCGAGGTCGTCCTGAACTTCGCCAAGCACCACCTGCCGAACTACGGCGTCTTCGACGAGTTCCGCTACTTCGTGCCCGGCGACAGCATGCCGGTCCTGCGCGTCCACGGCGTGGACGTCGCCCTCGCCATCTGCGAGGACCTCTGGCAGGACGGCGGCCGCGTCCCCGCCGCCCGTTCGGCGCAGGCGGGCCTGCTGGTCTCGATCAACGCCTCCCCCTACGAGCGCAACAAGGACGACACGCGCCTGGAGCTGGTCCGCAAGCGGGCCCAGGAGGCCGGCTGCACCACGGCGTACCTCGCCATGATCGGCGGCCAGGACGAGCTGGTCTTCGACGGCGACTCGATCGTCGTCGACCGGGACGGCGAGGTCGTCGCCCGGGCGCCGCAGTTCTCCGAGGGCTGCGTGGTCCTGGACCTGGACCTGCCGGCGGCGGCCGCGAACGCCCCGACCGGCGTCGTCGACGACGGCCTGCGCATCGACCGGGTGGTGCTCTCCGAGGAGCCGCTGCCCGCGTACGAGCCCGAGCTCACGGGCGGCTACGCGGACCGTCTGGACGACGACGAGGAGGTCTACTCGGCGCTCGTCGTGGGCCTGCGGGCGTACGTCGCGAAGAACGGCTTCACGTCGGTCCTGATCGGCCTGTCCGGCGGCATCGACTCCTCGCTGGTCGCGGCGATCGCGTGCGACGCGGTGGGCGCGCAGAACGTGTACGGCGTGTCGATGCCGTCGAAGTACTCCTCGGACCACTCCAAGGACGACGCCGCCGAGCTGGCCCGCCGCACGGGCCTGAACTACCGCACGGTCGCCATCGAGCCGATGTTCGACGCGTACATGGGCTCGCTGGGGCTGACGGGCCTGGCGGAGGAGAACCTCCAGTCGCGCCTGCGCGGCACGCTGCTCATGGCGATCTCCAACCAGGAGGGCCACATCGTCCTGGCCCCCGGCAACAAGTCGGAACTGGCGGTCGGCTACTCGACGCTCTACGGCGACTCCGTCGGCGCGTACGGCCCCATCAAGGACGTCTACAAGACGTCGATCTTCCGCCTGGCCGAGTGGCGCAACCGGGCCGCCCGGGAGCGCGGCCAGACCCCGCCGATCCCCGAGAACTCCATCACCAAGCCCCCGAGCGCCGAACTCCGCCCGGGCCAGGTCGACACGGACTCGCTGCCGGACTACCCGGTGCTGGACGCGATCCTGGAGCTGTACGTGGACCGCGACCGGGGCGCGGACGAGATCGTGGCGGCCGGCTACGACCGGGAGCTGGTCACGAAGACGCTGCGCATGGTCGACACGGCCGAGTACAAGCGGCGGCAGTACCCGCCGGGCACGAAGATCTCGCCGAAGGGCTTCGGCAAGGACCGGCGGCTGCCGATCACGAACGGGTGGCGGGAGTCGGTCTGACCGCTCCCGCGGGCCCACCGCCCGGGCGCCTGCCCCCGCCGTCACCGACCGTGCGGGCGGTGGCAGGCGCGGCCCCCTGACGCGGCCGCCGGTGTGCGCCCGCGTCACCGGTCACAGCGACGCCGTCTGCGGGGCGGTCGCCCACACGAACCCGTCCGGGTCGGTGAAGGGCCCGGTGTCGCCGTGGATCGTGAGCCGGTGCGAGCCGGTGCCCTCGGGAGAGACGCCGGCGACCTTGGCCAGCCCGCCGCGCTTGTACAGGGCCAGCTTGACGGGAGCCGAGCCGGTGGCGAACTCGACGTACTTGCCGCCGAAGCTCTTGCCGACCGGGAGGCCGTGCTCGACGTAGAACCGCTTGCTGGCCTTCACGTCCTCGACGCCGAGCAGGAGCACCAGCTCGTCGAACCGCCGGGTCGCCGGGCCGGTGTTCTTCTTCGACGAGGACGCGACCTGCCAGATCGTCCCGTCCGGGGCCTGGACGACGCCGCCGTAGCCCCAGAGCGACTTCGCGGCGGGCTTCAGCGTCGTGGCGCCGGCGGCCACGGCCGCGTCGACGAGGGCGTCGACGTCGGCCGGCTGCGCCACGACGAGCGACAGCGTGAACCCGCGGAAGCCGGTGGACGGGGCCTCGGAGGCCCGCAGGCGCACCTGGTCGCCCAGGCCGAAGGCGGTGCTGTAGAAGCGTTCGGCGGCCGCGGGGTCGGCCACCTCGAGGGTGACGGATGCGATGGAAGTCATGACTGCGACGCTAGCCGCGCTCCCGGGGGCCGGCTTCTCGAATCCTGACCGATCAGCCCCCCTGCGGCCGCTTCCCCTTCGCCAGCAGCTCGTGCAACGGCTCCGTCGCCCGCCTCCGGTACTCCTGCACCGCCCACCCATTGCCGTCCGGGTCCCGGAAGTGCATGAACGTGGCGCCGTCGTCCGGCGCGTACTGGACCGGCTCCGAGACGTCGAGGCCGCGGGCCACGAGCTCGGCGTGCGCCGCCTTGATGTCGGCCACGCACAGCTGCAGGCCCTGGTAGGAGCCGGGGGCCGGCGCCGGCCCCGGGGTCATCTGCCAGATGGAGTCGCCGAGCGCGATCGAGCAGCCGGAACCCGGAGGGGTCAGCTGGACGATCCGCATCCCGGGCATGACCTCCTGGTCGATGTCGACGTGGAAACCGACCTTGTCCCGGTAGAAGTCCCGGGCCCGGTCGATGTCGGTGACGGGCAGCGGGATCACTTCGAGGGTGAAGTCCATCGCTAGTCCTCCCTGGTGAATCGCCAGCGGGTCTGGCTGAACGGCTCCCCCTTACCGAAGCCGAAAACCGTCCCCGGCGCCACCGAGTAGACGACCGCCCGCCCCGCGCCGTGGTGGAAATGGCCTTCCCGTACCTCGAAGTGCCAGAAGCTGCCGTACTTCACCTCCCACGCGGTGGCCAGTTCCCGTAGCCGCGCCTCGTCCGTCACACGCACCGCCTCGCCCTCGACCACCAGGTCGTAGCCCTGGTTCCAGGTGTTCGTGCCGGTGGTGAGCACGACGTGCGGGTTCTCCGCGAGGTTCCTCGCCTTGCGTTCCTCCGGGCCCGTGCAGAAGTGCAGGGCGCCGTCCGACCAGACCGCGGGCAGGGGAGTGACGTGCGGGCGGCCGTCCGGTCGCACCGTCGAGATCCAGAACAGCTCGGCCGCCGCCAGCCGTGCCCGCGCCTCCCTCCACTCCGTCGCCGTGGCCGTCTCGTCGCTGTACCGCCGGTCCAGGCGGGTCCGCGGGTGCATGGTGGTCATGAGCGTCCTCCAGACCTGTGCTCTCCCCGGTGCAGACCCCGTCCGCCTGCCGAACTCATCGGCGCTTCCCCCAGGCCCTGCGGTTAGGCTCAAAGCCGTACGACCTTGATCCGACGCAAGCCAGGAAAAGTGCGAGGGAGGCCCGGATGACGGCGGCCCCGGGGCGCAGGAGCAGTACCTTCACGCGGCTGCTGCGGCACGGCTTCACCGACGCCTCCGCCGCCGAGCGGCTCCTGGACAGCGTCGAGCTGGCACCGCTGCGCGACGACCCGGTGCTGTTGGAGGCGCTGGGCGCGACCGCCGACCCCGATCTGGCGCTGCTCGGCCTGGTCCGGCTGCTGGAGGCCCAGCCGAGCCCCGGCGCCCGCCGGGAGCTGCTCGACACCCTGATCGCGGCCAAGCCGCTGCGCGACCGGCTGCTCGGCGTGCTCGGCGCGTCCACCGCCCTCGCCGAGCACCTCACCCGCCACCCGGACGACTGGCAGGCCCTCGTGACGTACGAGTCGCGGGACCTGCACCCCGGGGTGGAGGAGTTCGAGGCAGGGCTCGCGGAGGCCACCGACCCGGTCTCCCTGCGCGTCGCCTACCGGCGCTGCCTGCTGTCCATCGCCGCCCGGGACGTGTGCGGCACGACCGGTGTCGCCGAGTCCGCCGCCGAGCTCGCCGACCTCGCCACCGCCACCCTGCGCGCCGCGCTCGCCCTGGCCCGGGAGGCCGCGCCCGAGGACGCCGCGCTGTGCCGGCTCGCGGTGATCGCGATGGGCAAGTGCGGCGGCCGCGAGCTGAACTACGTCTCCGACGTGGACGTCATCTTCGTGGGGGAGGCCGCCGAGGGGGCCGACGAGACCAAGGCGATCCGGGCCGCGACCCGGCTGGCCTCGCACATGATGCGGATCTGCTCGGAGACCACGGTCGAGGGCTCCATCTGGCCGGTGGACGCCAACCTGCGGCCCGAGGGCAGGAACGGCCCGCTCGTGCGGACCCTCTCCAGCCACCTCGCCTACTACCAGCGCTGGGCGAAGACCTGGGAGTTCCAGGCGCTGCTCAAGGCCCGCCCGGTGGCCGGTGACCTCGACCTCGGCGAGGAGTACGTCGCCGCCGTCCAGCCGCTGGTGTGGAAGGCCGCCGAGCGTGAGAACTTCGTCCCGGACGTGCAGAAGATGCGCCGCCGGGTCGTGGAGAACATTCCCGCCGCCGAGGTCGACCGTCAGCTGAAGCTGGGCCCGGGCGGCCTGCGGGACGTCGAGTTCGCCGTGCAGCTGCTCCAGCTGGTGCACGGCCGCGCCGACACCTCGCTGCGCAGCGGCACCACCCTCGACGCGCTCAAGGCCCTCGCGGCCGGCGGCTACGTGGGCCGGGCCGACGCCGCCCAGCTCGACGAGGCGTACCGGTTCCTGCGCTTCATGGAGCACCGCATCCAGCTGTTCCGGCTGCGCCGCACCCACCTCGTCCCGGAGGACGAGGCCGAGCTGCGCCGCATCGGCCGCTCCCTCGGGCTGCGCACCGACCCGGTCGCCGACCTGCACCGCGAGTGGCGCCGGCACGCCACCGTCGTACGCCGCCTGCACGAGAAGCTGTTCTACCGGCCGCTGCTCGACGCGGTCGCCCAGCTCGCCACCGGCGAGGCCCGGCTGAGCGCCGAGGCGGCCCGGGAGCGCATGGTCGCCCTCGGCTACGACGACCCGGCCTCCGCGCTGCGCCACCTGGAGGCGCTGGCCTCCGGCGTCACCCGCAAGGCCGCCATCCAGCGCACCCTGCTGCCCGTGATGCTGGGCTGGTTCGCCGACTCGGCCGACCCGGACGCGGGTCTGCTCAACTTCCGCAAGGTGTCGGACGCGCTCGGCAAGACGCCCTGGTACCTGCGGCTGCTGCGGGACGAGGGTGCCGCCGCGCAGAACCTCGCCCGGGTGCTGTCCGCCGGCCGGCTGGCGCCGGACCTGCTGATGCGCGCCCCGGAGGCGGTGGCGCTGCTCGGCGACGGGGACGGCGGCGGTCTGGAACCGAGGTCCCGCGCCCACCTGGAGCAGGAGATACTCGCCGCCGTGAACCGGGCCGACGGAGCCGCCCAGGCGGTCACGGCCGCCCGTGGGGTGCGCCGCCGCGAGCTGTTCCGCACGGCCGCCGCCGACATCGTCGGCTCCTACGGCACCGAGGAGCAGCCGGCCGAGGCCGACCAGGGTGCCCTGGTGGACCGGGTCGGCGGCGCGGTGTCGGACCTGACGGCGGCGACCCTGGCCGGCACGCTCCGCGCGGTCGTCCGGGACGGCTGGGGCGACGAGCTGCCCACCCGGTTCGCGATCATCGGCATGGGCCGGTTCGGCGGCCACGAACTGGGCTACGGCTCCGACGCGGACGTGCTGTTCGTGCACGAGCCGCGCGACGGCGTCGACGAGCGGGAGGCCTCCCAGGCGGCCAACAAGGTCGTCTCGGAGATGCGCCGCCTGCTCCAGATCCCCAGCGCCGACCCGCCCCTGCTCATCGACGCCGACCTGCGCCCGGAGGGCAAGTCCGGGCCGCTCGTGCGCACGCTCAAGTCCTACGAGGCGTACTACCGCCGGTGGTCCCTGACCTGGGAGTCGCACGCGCTGCTGCGGGCGGAGCCCGTCGCCGGGGACGAGGACCTGGGCCGCCGTTTCATCGAGCTGATCGACCCGCTGCGCCACCCGGCGGACGGGCTCGGTGACGAGGCCGTGCGGGAGATACGGCGGCTGAAGGCCCGGATGGAGTCCGAGCGGCTGCCGCGCGGCGCCGACCCGAAACTGCACGCCAAGCTCGGTCCGGGCGGCCTGTCCGACGTGGAGTGGACGGTGCAGCTGCTGCAGCTGCGGCACGGCGCGGAGGAGCCCGGCCTGCGCACCACCCGCACCCGCGAGGCCCTGGCCGCCGCCCGCGCGGCCGGGCTCATCACGGACGAGGACGCGGCGATCCTGGACGAGGCCTGGGTGCTCGCGACCCGCGTCCGCAACGCGGTGATGCTGGTCCGCGGCCGGGCCGGGGACACCTTCCCCACGGACTCGCGCGAACTGGCCGCCGTGGGACGGTACCTGGGCTACGGCCCGGGCCACGCCGGCGACATGCTCGACGCGTACCGGCGGACGGCCCGCAGGGCGCGGGCCGTGGTGGAGGAGCTGTTCTACGGGGTGGCCGAGCGCTGAGCCCGGGCCTCGAGTTCGCGGGCGTGCGCGAGGAACGCCGCCAGTCCCACGTCGAACGCCCGGTCCGCCCGCCCCTCGCTCGACGCCGACAGGGCCTCGGCCAGCCGCGGGGTCGGTTGGGACGCGGTCAGTTCCCACATGGTCTCGGGCGCCGCGAGGTCGAGGGCCGAGCCGAGGACCAGGTTCTCCAGGGCGGTGAGCAGGGGCATCACGTCGGCCGGCGCGAAGCCCGCGTCGAGCAGCAGCGTCACGGCCCGCTCGTACTGCTCCAGCACGCGCGGCGCCCGCACGGGTGACGTCATCAGCAGCGGGACCGCCCTGGGGTGCGCGGCGAACGCGGCCCGGTAGGAGCGGGCCCAGGCCTCCAGCGCCGCGTCCCAGGGACGCAGGTCCAGGGTCGCGGGGTCGATGGCCGACGCCACCCGCTCGCGCAGCAGCTCGACGATGCCGTCCCGGCCGTCCACGTGGTGGTACACCGAGCCGGTCTGCGCGCCGAGCCGCTTGGCGACCTGCGGCACGCTGAAGTCGCCGCGCTCGTCGACGATTTGCAGTGCCGTCGTGGCGATGCGCTCGCGGTCGAGGAGCGGTGTGCGCGGCCGTCCCATGGTCGGTGGTCCCCCTGAGGTCTTCCCGGATGCCGAGGTAGAGGCTACATTGCCAAAACCGAAAGCCTTTAGATTTACCGGCCCGGCCACCGGAGGCCCCTAGGGGGTGTCCGGTGTTCCGGCGGCGACCCCGCACGCCCGGATCCCCTCCCCGTCCGCCGTTCGAAGGGCTTGCCCATGTCCGTCACCACCTCGTCGGGGGAGCGCACCCCGCCCGCCACGGCGACCCTGCGCTCCGGCTCCCTCGGCACCGCCGACATCGCCTTCTTCGTCGTGTCCGCCGCCGCCCCGCTGACCGTCATGGCCGGCGTCGCCCCCCTCGCGATCCTCCTCGGCGGCGTCGGCGCCCCCGTCGGCTACCTGCTGGCCGGCCTCACCCTCGCCGTCTTCGCCGTCGGCTTCACCACCATGAGCCGGCACATCAGGAGCGGCGGCGCCTTCTACGCGTACATCACCCGAGGCCTCGGCCGCCCCGTCGGCATCGGCGCCGCCCTGCTCGCCCTGGTCGGCTACAACGGCATGGAGATCGGCGTCTACGGCCTCCTCGGCAGCACCACGCGGGACACCGCGCACACCCTGTTCGGCGCGGACCTCCCCTGGCTGCCCATCTCGCTGGCGGGCCTGCTGCTCATCGGCTACGGCGGCTACCGCTCGATCGACTTCGGCGCCAAGGTCCTCGGCGTGCTGCTCGTCGCCGAGACCGGCATCCTCGTGCTGCTCGCGGGCGGGGTGCTGTTCGAGGGCGGCGCGCACGGGCTCTCCCTGACCTCCTTCGACCCCGGCAACGTCCTCGTCCCCGGCACCGCGGCCGTCCTCGCCTTCGCCTTCGCCGCGTTCACCGGCTTCGAGTCGACCGTCATCTACCGCCGCGAGGCCCGTGACCCCCAGCGCACGGTGCCCCGCGCGACCTACGCGGCCATCGGATTCCTCGGCCTGTTCTACGCGTTCATCGTCTGGACCGTCATCCAGGCCTTCGGCGACGCCGACATCGTCGCGGCCGCCGGCAAGAACCCGGCCGAGCTGTTCTTCACCGCCATCACCACCTACGTCGGCGGCTGGGCGGCCGACCTGATGCACGTCTTCATCGTCACCAGCGTCCTCGCCTCGCTGCTCGCCTTCCACAACGCGATCAACCGGTACGCCCTCGCGCTCGCCGAGGAGGGCGTGCTGCCCAAGGCGCTGGGCCGCATCCACCCGCGGCACGGCTCCCCGTACGTCGCCGGCATCGCCCAGACGGTCCTCGGCGCGGTCGTCGTCCTCGCCTTCGCCGCGGCCGGCGCCGACCCGTACGGCCGGCTGCTGCTGTGGGTCAACACCCCCGGGATGATCGGGCTGTTCCTGCTCCAGCTGCTCGCCGCGATCGCCGTGCCCTGCTACTTCCGCCGCGTCCCCCACCAGGAGGGCGTGCTGCGGACGGTGATCGCGCCCGTCACCGCGGCCGTGCTGCTCGCCACGGCCATCGTGCTCGTCGTCGACCACATCGACCTGTTCACCGGGGCGAGCGCGACCGTCAACACCGTCCTCGTCGTCACGGCCCCGGCCGTGTTCGCCGTCGGCCTCGCCCTCGCGTGGTGGCTGCGCGCCCGACGCCCGGACGTCTACGCCGACTTCGCCGCCGAACCCGCCGAATAGCCCCACCCTCCAGAGGAGTTCACCGCATGCCGACCGCCGATCTGGTCCTCACCGGCGCCAAGGTCCGCACCCTCGCCCCCGACCGCCCGTACGCCACCTCCGTCGCCGTGCGCGACGGGAGGATCGCGGCGGTCGGCGACGAGACGGACGTGCGCGACTGGCGCGGGCCGGGCACCGAGGTGGTCCACCTGGACGGCGCGCACCTGGTGCCCGGCCTCGTGGACGCGCACAGCCACCCCGTGTGGGGCCTGGACATGGCGACCGGCACGGACCTGTCGGCGGTGACGGACCTGGCGGGCCTGCGCGCCGCCCTCGCGGAGGCCGGGCGCACCGACGGCTGGGTCCTCGGCTTCGGCCTCGACCACAACGCCTTCCAGGGCCGCCCCGTCGACCGGGACCTGATCGAGGACGTCCTCCCCGGCACCCCCGCCTTCCTGCGCCTCTACGACGGCCACTCCGCCCTCGCGACCGGCCCGGCCCTCGCGGCGGCCGGGGTGCGGGGCCCCCGGGACTTCGCCCAGCGCTCGCAGGTCGTCTGCGACGCCACGGGACGGCCCACCGGGCACCTCGTCGAGCACGCGGCGATGGACCTGGTGGCCGGGGTCGCGCCCCGGCCGTCGTACGCCGCACGCCGGGCCCGCCTGGTGGAGCTGCTCGCCGCCATGGCCGCGACCGGCCTCACCGGGGCGCACGTCATGGACGCCGGGGACCCGGAGCTGATCGATTCCGTGGCGCGCGAGACGGTGCTGCCGCTGCGGCTGCGGTTCGCGCCCTGGTGCATGCCGGGCGCGGACCGGGCCGCCCTGGACGACCTGGTCGCCGCCCAGGGCCGGGGCGGACGGCACTGGCGGACCGGCGGGGTCAAGTTCTTCATGGACGGCACCGTCGAGGGCGGCACGGCCTGGCTGGAGCACGCCGACTGCCACGGCCAGGGCACCGAGGCGTTCTGGCCCGACCCGGAGGCGTACGCCGCCGCCGTACGGCACCTGCACGCGGCCGGGGTGCGTACGGCCACGCACGCCATCGGGGACGCGGCGGTACGGCACGTCCTGGACGTGGTCGAAGGGCTCGGGCCCGGCGGGCACGGGGTCCACCGCGTCGAGCACATCGAGACGGTGCCGGACGAGTTGCTGCCGCGCTTCGCGCGCCTGGGCGTGGCGGCGTCCATGCAGCCGCCGCACACCGCGTACACCCGCGCCGACGGCACGGACGAGTGGTCCCGGCGGCTCGGCTCCGGGCGGGCCGGCCGGGCCTGGCGGCTGCGGGACCTGCGAGACGCGGGCGCGGTGGTGGCGCTGGGCTCGGACTGGCCGATCGCGCACTACGACGCCCGCGCCGTGCTCGCCACGGCCCGCACGCCCCGGGGTGCGGCGGCGGCGCGGGCCGGGCTGACGGGACTGGAGGCGCTGGAGGGCTGCACCCGCCACGCGGCGCTGGCGGCGGGGGAGGCGGACGTGGCCGGGCGCGTCGCCCCCGGCCAGCGGGCCGACCTGACGGCACTGGGACTGGATCCGGTGGCCGCTCCGGCGGACGAGGTGGCCGAGGCGCCGGTGCGACTGACGATGACCGGGGGCCATGTCGTGTATCGGGGGGCGTGAGCCCCGGCGGTGGCCGTGAGACACCGGCGCCGGCGGTGGGGCACACGGCGCCGGCGGCGGGGCTACGGCGGTCCTGTTGTGGGCACCGTCGGTGGTGTGGGGCGCCGCCGGTCACCGCCGCCCGGCTCGGCGCAGCGACAGCAGACGGCAGGCGCTGGGCGGCAGCTCAGACTCTGGGCGGCAGGTTCAGACCCTGGTAGGCAGCAGCGGCCGGCCGGTCCCGCGTGGCCGCGCCGGCACCCGCTGCGGCAGGGCGTACGGATGCCTGCCGTACCAGAGCGTCGCCACCGCGAATCCGAAGGCCAGGCACAGCATGCCGCCCACCGCGTCGAGCCAGAAGTGGTTGGCCGTGGCGACGATCACCACCAGCGTCAGCGCCGGGTACAGCAGGCCCAGCACCCGCACCCAGGGGATCGTCGCCAGGGCGAAGATCGTCAGGCCGCACCACACGGACCAGCCGATGTGCATCGACGGCATCGCCGCGTACTGGTTCGACATGTGCTTCAGGTCGCCGGAGGCCATCGACCCCCAGGTCTGGTGGACCATGACCGTGTCGATGAAGCCGCCGCCGTTCATCAGCCGCGGGGGCGCCAGCGGATACAGGTAGTAGCCGAGCAGGGCGACGGCGGTCGTCGCGAACAGCACCAGGCGGGTGGCCGCGTAGCGGCCGGGATGGCGACGGTACAGCCACACGAGCACACCCAGCGTGACCACGAAGTGGAGCGTCGCGTAGTAGTAGTTCATGGCGATGATCAGCCAAGTCACCGAGTTCACCGCGTGGTTGACCGACTCCTCGACGGCGATGCCCAGCTGGTGCTCGGCCTTCCAGATCCAGTCGGCGTTGCGCAGGGCCTCGGCCTTCTGCTCGGGCACGGCGTTGCGGACGAGCGAGTACGTCCAGTAACTCACCGCGATCAGCAGGATCTCGAACCAGAAGCGGGGCCGGCGCGGGGTGCGCAGCCGGCGCAGGGGACCCGGCCCCGTCTCGGCCGTGACGGGGTGCGGAAGGGCCGCTTCCCGGCCTTCCGGCGTCGTCACGGTCGTGTCACCCATAGGCACAAAGTCTGCCAGATAAGCCCTGTCCCACCGATCATCCTCCGGTCTGGTCCGAACCGCATGTTCTACGGCGGAACGACCCCTTCCCCTCCTACCGGCGCAGGGCGCGAGGGCGCGGTTCTCCACCCTGGGGACGAGACGGACGATTCAGGAGTGATCAGATGATTCAGGGGCGTGCGCGGTCCCCGCGGTCCCCGGGCGCCGAAGCGGTCGAACCGCGCACCACCAGTTCCGGCATGAACACGAACTCGCTGTGCGGCGCGGGCGTCCCGCCGATCTCCTCCAGCAGCGTGCGCACCGCCGCCTGCCCCATCGCCGGGACCGGCTTGCGGATCGTCGTCAGCGGCGGGTCGGTGAAGGCGATCAGCGGCGAGTCGTCGAAGCCGACCACGGAGATGTCCTTCGGAACCTCCAGGCCGCGCTGCCGGGCCGCCCGGATCGCGCCCAGCGCCATCATGTCGCTGGCGCACACCACGGCCGTGCAGTTCCGCTCGATCAGGGCGGTGGCGGCGGCCTGCCCGCCCTCCAGCGTGTACAGGGAGTGCTGCACCAGCTCCGACTCGATCGCCTCGGCGCTCAGCCCCAACTGGTCCTGCACCGCCCGCACGAACCCCTCGATCTTGCGCTGCACGGGCACGAACCGCTTGGGCCCGAGAGCCAGCCCGATCCGCGTGTGCCCGAGGGACGCCAGGTGCGTCACCGCCAGGCTCATCGCCGCGCGGTCGTCGGGGGAGATGAACGGCGCCTGCACCTTCGGCGAGAAACCGTCGACCAGGACGTAGGGCACGCCCTGCGCGCGCAGCCGGTCGTAGCGCTGCATGTCGGCGGTGGTGTCCGCGTGCAGCCCGGAGACGTAGATGATGCCCGCGACCCCGCGGTCCACGAGCATCTCGGTCAGCTCGTCCTCGGTCGAACCGCCCGGGGTCTGGGTGGCCAGCACCGGCGTGTAGCCCTGCCGTGTCAGCGCCTGGCCGATGACCTGGGCCAGGGCCGGGAAGATCGGGTTCTCCAGCTCCGGGGTGATCAGGCCCACCAGGCCCTCGCTGCGCTGGCGCAGCCGCACCGGGCGTTCGTAGCCCAGCACGTCGAGGGCGGCCAGCACGGACTGGCGGGTGGTGGCGGCGACGCCCGGCTTCCCGTTGAGGACGCGGCTGACGGTCGCTTCGCTCACCCCCGCCTGCAAAGCGATGTCCGCAAGCCGTGTGGTCACAGCACTGGACTGTAGCGGCCGGACTTCTGCTTGCACACCGACGGGACGCCGGGTGCGGGCCGGCGCACGGCCCGCTGCGGGTTGCTTGGTCATCGCGGTCCCTTGAAGTCGTGTCGGCGTCCGCTCCGCAACGGATGATTCCCCCGGCGGCAACGGATGGCAAGTGCTTGCAGAGTCTTGCACAACTGTCCGACTCCCCGCCGAACAGCCGGAAATCAAGGCTTCAGGGCGATCGAGGGGAGGTCACGGCGGGATAACCATCCGCACCGCTTGCAACTTTTTGCTGCAAGGTCTTTCGCAAGTCGTCGAGGCGCGGCTAATCTCACCGACGCCCGGCCGCCAACGGCGCAGTCGGCAGCACAACGGGCTTCACCCTCAAGGAGAACTCATGCGGCGTGGCATAGCGGCCACCGCGCTGGTGGCGTCCCTCGCCCTGGCGGCGACGGCGTGCGGCGGAAGCGACAGCGGCGACGAGGCCGGCGGCCCGGTCACCATCACCTGGTGGGACACCTCCAACGCCACCAACGAGGCGCCGACGTACCAGGCCCTGGTCAAGGAGTTCGAGGCCGCCAACAAGGACATCAAGGTCAAGTACGTCAACGTCCCCTTCGACCAGGCGCAGAACAAGTTCGACACCGCCGCCGGTTCCAAGGGCGCCCCCGACGTGCTGCGCTCCGAGGTCGGCTGGACCCCCGCCTTCGCCAAGAAGGGCTTCTTCGCGCCGCTGGACGGCACCGAGGCCCTCGCCGAGCAGGACAAGTTCCAGCCCAGCCTGATCGAGCAGGCCAAGTACGAGGGCAAGACCTACGGCGTCCCCTTCACCACGGACACCCTCGCCCTCGTCTACAACAAGGAACTGTTCGAGAAGGCCGGCGTCGAGGCGCCCAAGACCTGGGACGACCTGAAGAAGGCCGCCGCCACCATCAAGGACAAGACCGGCGTCGACGGCTACTGGGGCTCCACCCAGGCCTACTACGCCCAGTCCTTCCTCTACGGCGAGGGCACCGACACGGTCGACGTCGACGCCAAGAAGATCACCGTCACCTCGCCCGAGGCCGAGAAGGCCTACGGCACCTGGCAGAGCCTCTTCTCCGGCAAGGGCCTGCACAAGGCCGACACCACCGCCGACGCCTACGCCCACATCCAGGAGGCGTTCGTCAGCGGCAAGGTCGCCTCGATCATCCAGGGCCCGTGGGAGATCACGAACTTCTACAAGGGCTCGGCCTTCAAGGACAAGAACAACCTCGGCATCGCCACCGTCCCGGCCGGCTCCACCGGCAAGGCGGGCGCCCCGACCGGCGGCCACAACCTCTCGGTGTATGCGGGCTCGGACAAGGCCCACCAGGAGGCCTCGCTGAAGTTCGTGAAGTTCATGACCTCGGCCAAGGCCCAGGAGACCATCGCGCTGAAGAACTCCACGCTGCCCACGCGCGAGGACGCCTACACCGCGAAGGTCAAGGCCGACCCGGGCATCGCCGGCTACCAGGGCGTGCTCTCCGCCGCCCAGCCGCGCCCGGCCCTGCCTGAGTACAGCTCCCTGTGGGGCCCGCTGGACGACGAGCTGATCAAGATCGCGGGCGGCAAGGTGTCCCTGGACAAGGGCCTCGGCAACGCCGAGACCGCCATCGCCAAGCTGGTGCCGGACTACAGCAAGTGACCGCCGCGTGGCCGCCGGATCCCCCGGTCATGGGGGAGGGGATCCGGCGGCCACCGGTCTGCGCCCGCGGCCCGGGCAGCCCTCCTGAACTCCTTGAACTTCCAGAAGGTGTCGAACCATGACAGTCGCCATCGACCGAGCGACCGGCAAGCGGCGCGGTGAGCGGGCACCACGGCCCGGGCCGGCCCAGCGGCTGAAGAACGGCTTCCACCGGCACTGGTACGCCTACGCGATGATCGCCCCGGTGGTGATCGTCCTCGGCGTCCTCGTGCTGTACCCGCTGGCGTACGGCCTGTACCTCACCCTCACCGACGCCACCAGCCTCAACACCGCCCGCACGATCGGCGTCAACGAGATCGAGGCCACCTACAAGTTCATCGGCCTGGACAACTACGCCGACATCCTGTGGGGCCCGACCTCGTACGACCGCTTCTGGTCGCACTTCCTGTGGACGATCTTCTGGACGGCGGCCTGCGTCGCCCTGCACTACGGCATCGGGCTCGGCCTCGCCCTGCTGCTCAACCAGAAGCTGCGCGGCCGCACCCTCTACCGCATGATCCTGGTGCTGCCCTGGGCCGTGCCGACCTTCGTCACCGTCTTCGGCTGGCGGTTCATGCTCGCCGACGGCGGCATCATCAACAGCGGCCTGGAGTTCCTGCACCTGCCGACGCCGTCGTGGCTGGAGGACACCTTCTGGCAGCGGTTCTCCGCGATCATGGTCAACACCTGGTGCGGTGTGCCGTTCATGATGGTCTCTCTGCTCGGCGGCCTGCAGTCGATCGACGCGAGCCTGTACGAGGCCTCGGAGATGGACGGCGCCAATGCCTGGCAGCGCTTCCGGTACGTCACCCTGCCCGGCCTCAGGTCCGTCAGCACCACGGTCGTCCTGCTCGGCGTCATCTGGACGTTCAACCAGTTCGCCATCATCTTCCTGCTGTTCGGCAACACGGCCCCCGACGCGCAGATCCTCGTGACCTGGGCCTACCAGCTGGGCTTCGGGCAGCAGCCGCGCGACTACGCCCAGTCCGCCGCCTACGGGATCCTGCTGCTGTCGATCCTGATCGTCTTCACCTCCTTCTACCGCCGCTGGCTGAACCGCAACGAGCAGCAGCTCGCGATCTGAGGCAGGAGTCCGAAATGAGTACGACCACCGTCGAGACCTCCGCCCCGGCGACCGAGCGGCGCCCCGCCGGCGCCCCCGGCAGGACGCGCCGGCGCGGCGAGCAGAGCCGCGCGGCCACCCTCGCCTCGCACGCCGTGCTGATCGTCGCGAGCCTGACCGCGCTCTTCCCGGTCGCCTGGCTGTTCTTCCTGTCCCTCGGACCGGACAAGGACGACTACCTCCACCCCGGGCGCATCTGGGGCAAGATGACGTTCGACAACTACGCGTTCGTCCTCCAGGACACCAGCTTCTTCGACTGGCTGACGAGCACGCTGGTCGTGGTGCTGGGCACGACGCTGATCGGTGTCGTCGTCGCCGCGTCCACCGGTTACGCGGTCTCCCGCATGCGGTTCCCGGGCTACCGGAAGCTGATGTGGGTGCTGCTCGTCACCCAGATGTTCCCGATCGCGGTACTGATCGTGCCGATGTACCAGATCCTGTCGGACCTGCGGCTCATCGACAGCTACCTTGGTCTCATCCTTGTCAACTGCACCACGATCGTGCCGTACTGCGCCTGGCTGATGAAGGGCTATTTCGACACCATCCCGTTCGAGATCGACGAGGCCGGGCGCGTCGACGGGCTGACCCCCTTCGGCACGTTCGCGCGGCTCATCCTGCCGCTCGCCAAGCCGGGACTCGCGGTCGCGGCGTTCTACAGCTTCCTCACGGCCTTCGGGGAGGTCGCGTTCGCCTCGACGTTCATGCTGAGCGACGACAAGTACACCTTCGCCGTCGGACTGCAGACGTTCGTCAGCGAGCACGACGCGCAGCGGAACCTGATGGCCGCGACGGCCGTGCTGATCGCCATACCGGCCGCCATCTTCTTCTACCTCGTGCAGAAGAACCTGGTGACCGGGCTCACCGCCGGCGGCACGAAGGGATGACCTTTCGTCGAGTGATCGGCTGCGGCGCCGTCGTGGCTGGTCGCGCAGTTCCCCGCGCCCCGAAGGGGCGCCGTGTGGCGGCCGCCGGGCCCCACCCACCCCCCTGAAACGCCGCGCCGGCGAGGCCCGCCCTGC
>NZ_JBEYZD010000022.1:0-127078 GCF_040645895.1 Streptomyces olindensis
CGCACCGTGTGGTGCGGGGCCCCTCTCACGTGGGTCGGCCGGTCAGCCCAGGAGACCGCCCACCAGGCCCGGCCGGCCGGTGGACGAGGAGCCGCCGGTGCCCGAGCCGCCGGACGAGCCCGTGCCGCCCGTGGCCGTGCCGCCGGAGGTGGGGCCGGACGTGGTGCTCGGCGCCTGGTTCTCCGGGGTGGACTGCTGGGGCGGGGCCTGGCCCGCGGTGCCCTGGGTCTGGCTGGGCGAGCCGCCGGTGACGGTGCCCGCGTCCCGGGTGGCGCCCGGCCTGGTCGTGGTGCCCGCGCTGGGGCTGGCCGAGCCGGCCGTGGCGCCCTGGGTGGGCGAGGTGGAGGCCGACGGGGTCCGCTTCTGCTGCCGCTCGCCGGGCTCGCCCGGGAGCGGGGAGCCGGGCAGCTCGTTGCGCGGGGCCTCGCCGGGGCCCGGGACGACGACCCGGTCGGCGTCGCGGACGGCACCGCCGAGCAGCGAGCCGACGAGCAGGGTGAGACCGGTCGCGATGGCCGTGACGAGGGCGCCCCGGCGCAGCACGTAGCGGCGCAGGTCCCAGATGGCGGCGCGGGGTCCGAGGCGCCGCCAGGCGCTGCCGGCCAGGCGGCCGTCGACGGAGTAGACGGGGGCGCCGGCGATGATCAGCGGGGACCAGGCGGCGAGGTAGATGATGTCGGGCGTCTCGTAGGCGGGGACGCTCTTCCAGCTGACGGTGACCAGCAGCGCGGCGGAGAGCAGGGCGCCGAAGGCCGCGGCCACGCGCTGCCAGCAGCCCAGGACCGTCAGCACGCCGACGATGACCTGCGCGAAGGCGATCACCAGGCCGGAGCCGACCGGGTGCTCCAGGGCGAACTGGCGCAAGGGCTCGGCGACTTCCCACGGATGCAGGGCGTTGAGCCACTTGACCATGGAGCCGCGCTTGCCGCCGTCGAAGTAGACGGGGTCGCACAGCTTGCCCATGCCGGCGTAGATGGAGATGAAGCCGAGGAAGACGCGCAGCGGGAGCAGGACGACGCCGAGGTTCATCCGGCGGCCCGGGTAGTAGGCGTGCCGCGCCGGGTCGTCGCCGTGCCGCCGGACGCGCCGCTCGGCCTCGTCCCCCTCGGCGGGGAGGTCCTCGAAGTCGCCGTGCGTGTAGGCGGGTTCGTCGTAGACGCTGCCGACCGTACGCATGGGGGGCAGCAGCCGGGTGCCGTCCGCGGGGTCGTGGGTGCGCTGCGGGCCGACGACGGGGGTCTCGACGGTCTGGGTGAGGTCGTCCTCGTAGCCGGTGGCGTAGCCCGCGCCCTCGTGACCGGTGTCCACGCGGGAGATGACCTGGGTGGCTCCGGCGTCGGAGGCGGGGTCATCGGCGTGGCGGACGCTCTCGTGCCGCACGGCCTGGAGGAGCCGGTGGGCGCCGGTGTCGTCGGGCGCGGATCTGCCGCTCCAGACGACGGGCCGGCGGCGGGCGGTGGCCCCGTCCGCCTCGCTCCCGGCGACGACGGGGATGCGGGCGGTGTCCTCGGTGGCGGTCAGATGCCGTGCGACCCGGCGGGACTGGACGCGACGCGTCGAGACGCCCAACTGCACGCGGAAACTCGCGTGATTGACGATGACCTGCGCCGGGTCGCTCGGCACCTTCACCATGCTCAGCGCGGGAGCGTCGTCGAGTCCCGACGAGCGGTCCCCCGTGGGTGTGCGGGGTGTTCTGGTGTCCACACTCATCTAACCGAGTGACGTCGGGATAGGACACTGCTTTGACTCGCCGGATCTGTCCGGACCCCGTCAAGCTTGTCCTCGTCGCCCCGATGTCCCCGGAATTAACCTGTTCGGGTGAGGTGCCGGACGTCTGTTCAGGCGCGTCGGCGGGCCGCCTCGTAGAGCACGATCCCCGCCGCCACACCGGCGTTGAGGGACTCGGCGCCGCCCGGCATCGGGATCCGCACCCGGAAGTCGCAGGTCTCCCCGACCAGCCGGGACAGCCCCTTGCCCTCGCTGCCGACGACGATGGCGACGGGCCCCTCCAGGGCTTCCAGCTCGGTCAGTTCGACGTCCCCGTCGGCGGCGAGACCGACGACGACGATGCCCGCCTTCTTGTACGCCTCCAGCGCGCGCGTCAGGTTGGTGGCGCGGGCGACGGGCGTCCGGGCGGCCGTGCCGGCGGACGTCTTCCAGGCACCGGCCGTCATCCCGGCGGCCCGCCGCTCGGGCACGACGACGCCGTGGCCGCCGAAGGCGGAGACGGACCGGACGACCGCGCCCAGGTTGCGCGGGTCGGTCACCCCGTCGAGCGCGACGATGAGCGGGTCCTCCCCCTCGTCGGCGGCGGCGTCGGCGAGGTCCTCGGGATGCGCGTACTCGTACGGCGGGACCTGGAGCACGAGCCCCTGGTGGTTCAGGCCGTTCGTCATCCGGTCGAGCTCGGGGCGCGGCGCCTCCATGAGGTTGATGCCGCCGCGCTCGGCGGCCAGTTGCAGGGCCTCGCGGACCCGCTCGTCGCTGTCGATGAACTGCTGCACGTACAGCGTCGAGGCCGGCACGCCCTCGCGGAGCGCCTCGACGACGGGGTTGCGCCCGACGACGAGTTCGGAGGTGCCCTTGCCGCGCGGGCCCTTGGTGCGGGTCTGGGCGCGGCGCGACTTGGCCTGCGCCGCGCGCTGCTTGGCGTGTCCCTTGCGCATCTCGGCGGGAGGCGTCGGGCCCTTGCCCTCCAGGCTCCGGCGCCGCTTGCCGCCGCTGCCGACCTGCGCGCCCTTCTTGCCGGACATGCGGCGGTTGTTTGCGGCCATGACCTACCTGTCTGTGTGAGCGTTCGTACGTACGTCTATGCAGTGTGCCGCCCGGAGGCCCGGGCGGCACAATCGATCACCGGTCGCGCCGGTCTCAGCGCGGGCCGAGGCTCCAGCGCGGTCCCTGCGGGCTGTCCTCGATGACCAGGCCGGACTGGCTCAGCTGGTCGCGGATGGCGTCCGCGGTGGGCCAGTCCTTGCGGGCCCGGGCGGCCTCGCGCTGGTCGAGGACCATGCGGACGAGCGAGTCGACCACGCCGTGCAGGTCGTCGCCGCGGTCGCTCTCCCCGGCCCAGTGCTCGTCGAGCGGGTCGAGACCGAGGACGCCGAGCATGGCGCGGACCTCGGCGAGCCGGGCCACCGCGGCTTCCTTGTCGTCGGCGGCCAGCGCGCTGTTGCCCTGGCGGACGGTGGTGTGCACCACGGCGAGCGCCTGCGGCACGCCCAGGTCGTCGTCCATGGCCTCGGCGAAGGCGAGCGGCACCTCGGCGGCGGGCTCGACGACGCCGGCCTTCTCCACCACGCGCTGCACGAAGCCCTCGATCCGCGCGAACGCCGACTCGGCCTCGCGCAGGGCCTCCTCGCTGTACTCGATCATCGAGCGGTAGTGCGGGGTGCCGAGGTAGTAGCGCAGCACGATCGGCCTCCAGCGCTTGGCCATCTCGCTGACCAGCACGGAGTTGCCGAGCGACTTGGACATCTTCTCGCCGCTCATGGTGACCCAGGCGTTGTGCACCCAGTACTGGGCGAAGTCGTCGCCGTAGGCCTTGGCCTGGGCGATCTCGTTCTCGTGGTGCGGGAAGACCAGGTCGAGGCCGCCGCCGTGGATGTCGAAGGCGGACCCGAGGTACTTGTGGGCCATCGCCGAGCACTCCAGGTGCCAGCCGGGACGGCCGCGGCCCCAGGGCGTCTCCCAGTCGGGCTCGCCCGGCTTGGTCGCCTTCCACATGGCGAAGTCGCGCGGGTCGCGCTTGCCGGAGACGCCCTCGTCGGGCTGGCGCAGGTCGTCGATGTCCTGGTTGGACAGCGCCAGGTACTCCGGGAAGGAGCGGACGTCGAAGTAGACGCTGCCGTCGGCGACGTAGGCGTGCCCGCGCTCGATGAGGCCGCGCATCATCTCGACCATCTCGGTGATGTGGCCGGTGGCGCGCGGCTCGTACGTCGGGGGCAGGCAGCCGAGGGCGCGGTAGCCGTCGTTGAACGCCCGCTCGTTCTCGTAGCCGATGGCCCACCAGGGGCGGTTCTGGTCGGCCGACTTGGCGATGATCTTGTCGTCGATGTCGGTGACGTTCCGCACGAACGTGACCTCGTAGCCGCGGTACTCGAACCAGCGGCGCATGATGTCGAAGTTCAGCCCGGACCGGATGTGCCCGATGTGCGGAGCGGCCTGCACGGTGGCGCCGCACAGGTAGATCGAGACACAACCCGGCTTGAGCGGGGAGAAGTCACGGATCTGCCGGGCGCTGGTGTCGTACAGGCGAATAGTCACGGTTCCTAGGGTAGTGGGCCGTGGGGGGTGGGTGGGGCCGTCCCTCACACCACCCGCACGACCAGGGCCGTCGCCACCGCCATCAGGCCCTCCCCGCGGCCCGGGAAGCCCAGGCCGTCCGTCGTGGCGCCCGAGACCGACACCGGTGCCCCGGCCGCCTCCGACAGGAGTTTCTGCGCCTCGTCCCGGCGCTTGCCGATCTTCGGCCGGGGACCCACCACCTGGACGGCGATGTTGCCGATCCGGAAGCCGGCCTCGCGGACGATCCGGGCCGCCTCGGTCAGCAGGGTCACGCCCGACGCGCCCGACCACTCGGGACGGCCCGTGCCGAAGTGCTGCCCGAGGTCGCCGAGGCCGGCGGCGGAGAAGAGGGCGTTGCAGGCGGCGTGCGCGACGACATCGGCGTCGGAGTGGCCGGCCAGGCCCGGGCCCTCGCCCTCCCACTTCAGGCCGGCGCACCACAGCTCGCGGCCCTCCTCGAAGGCGTGGATGTCGGTGCCGATGCCGACCTGGGGCAGGAGCGGTTCCTCAGAAGCCATCGTTGAGCCTCCTGCGGGCCAGGACCGCCTCGGCGAGGACCAGGTCCAGGGGGCGCGTGACCTTGAACGCCTCCTCGTGGCCGGGGACGGCCACGACCGTGAGGCCGAGCTGCTCGACCATGCCGGCGTCGTCGGTGACCTCGCCGGTCACCGTCTCGTGCGCCCGGACGAGCGTGGCCCGGTCGAAGCCCTGCGGCGTCTGCACCGCCCGCAGCAGCGCGCGCTCCGGCGTCGCGACGACCGGCTCGGGCTCTCCCGGCACCCGGGCCGGCTCGACCTGCTTGACCGTGTCGGCGAGCGGCAGCGCGGGGACCACGGCGGGGGCGCCTTCGCGGACGGCCTCGATCACGGCGTCGACCGTGTCGACCGGGACCAGCGGCCGGGCCGCGTCGTGCACCAGCACGATGTCGTGGCCGGGCGGCAGCGCGTCCAGGCCGAGCTTCACGGACTCCTGGCGGGTCTGCCCGCCGGGGACGACGAGGAAGTCCGTCCGCTCGGGCAGCGCGTGCGCGTCGAGCAGTGACTTGACCTCGGCGGCGCCGTCGGGCGGGGCCACCACCACGACCAGGGCGACGGCGCGCGAGGCGGCCAGCGCGCGGACCGCGTGGATGAGCATGGGGGTGCCGCCCAGCGCGCGGAGCGCCTTGGGGGCGCCCGGGCCGAGCCGTACACCCCGGCCGGCGGCCGGGATCACGGCCGCCGCGGAGGCCGCCGGCGGCGAGGGACGCGAATCGTCAGACATCGGTTCCTGTCAGGTTTGTGTGCTGGCCTGGCGTGGGTATGGCCTGGAGGAGTGCCGGGCGCGACGCGCTCGACCGGACCCTTCCGTGACGCTGGTCGAGCCGGCTGCCCGGGCCCGGCACGCCAGACAACCGGGTCGTGAGTGATAACACATCCCGGGCTGACGGCGCATCGGCGTCCGAGTACGAACATGCCGCAGCGCCCGGCGACAGGAAAGAGTCATCGGGCACCGCGGCATTTCGATGTGCAGGCGCTTGATCAGCTTTGATCAGCTGCCTTGATCAGCAGAGTGCTGAGCGATGCTGAGCGACGGGCTTCGCCTCAGGAGGCGAGAACCTCGTCGAGCAGGGCTTCGGCCTTGTCCTCGTTGGTGTTCTCCGCGAGGGCCAGCTCGCTCACCAGGATCTGGCGGGCCTTGGCGAGCATGCGCTTCTCTCCGGCGGAGAGTCCGCGCTCGCGCTCACGACGCCACAGGTCACGCACCACTTCCGCGACCTTGATGACATCGCCCGAGGCGAGCTTCTCCAGGTTTGCCTTGTATCGACGGGACCAGTTCGTGGGCTCCTCGGCGTACGGCGCGCGCAGCACCTCGAAGACCCGGTCCAGCCCGTCCTGACCGACCACATCACGCACGCCGACGAACTCCGCATTGTCCGCTGGCACACGTACCGTCAGGTCACCCTGGGCGACCTTCAGCACCAAGTAGGTCTTGTCCACGCCTTTGATCTGGCGAGTTTCGATAGCCTCGATCAGCGCGGCCCCGTGATGGGGATAGACCACGGTGTCGCCAACCTTGAACGTCATGTGACAGGTACCCCTTCCGTGGCTATCCAGGGTAACACGGAAACTGACGGTTCTGAATGGCGTTTTCGCAGGTCAGGGCATATCTCGGGGCTTGACAACTCCGACAGGAACGTGCTTCGGACAGGGAGTGGAAGAAGGTATTCGCAGGTCGGAGCGGCTGTCCGGGGTGAGGGAAACGCGTACGTTACACGCATCCGGAGCCCCCTCCAGACGGCCGAACATCCCCATATGTCCGGTTCCATGTGATCGACTTCCGCTACTCCGTTCGGTGGCCCGAGCGGGGTTCCGGTCGAATCAGGAATTGATCACGCCGCTCCGGGGCGGGCGGCCCGGTGATCAATTCCGAGGTCGTCCGCGCATTCCTTCACAGAAAATGCGCCCTGCCGTCCGGCGCTCTTATGTGAATGCCGGACGAGCACTCCGGCAATGTGACGCAGGAGTCATGTGTGACTCGCGAGACTCCTGTGACGGATGTGGGATGCGGGAGCGCCGGGGGGTCGGGTGCGGCCGTGCGGGGACGGCTCGGTAACCTGAGGCCTGCTGACAGACACTTAGGGCGGCTTTATCGGCCGCTCTGCTCGAGTCAAGGAGTTGCCGCCGCCGTGAGCAGCAGCCTTCGACGCGGCGCCCTCGCCGCTGCCGCCATCGCGTTCTCGATCGCCTCGCTCGCCGCGTGCGGAGCCGGCAACAACGCCCAGACCCTGGAGATCAAGCCGGACAACGCGGCGACGAGCGTCGGCGACATCAAGATCCAGAACGCGGTCGTGATCACGCAGCCCGACCTCGAGTCGACCGGCCCGGCCGCGATCGCCGCGACCTTCTTCAACTCCGGCACCACCGACGAGAAGCTGGAGTCCATCACCCTCCCGGGCACCGGCAAGACCGCCGAGCTCAAGCCCGCCAAGGGCGGCAGCCTCACCGTCCCGGCCGGCGGCTCGCTGGTCCTGGGCGGCAAGGACAACGCCACGGCGATGCTGCCGAGCAGCCGCGAGGCCGTGCAGGACGGCAACGCCCAGAAGGTCACCTTCACCTTCAGCAAGACGGGTGACGTGAGCCTGCGCGCCTTCGTCGTCCCGGCCGAGCACTACTTCAAGGAGTGGGGCCCGACCGAGGTCCCGGCCGCGCCGGGCGGCTCGGCGTCCCCGTCCGGTTCGCCGTCGGGCAGCCCCTCGGGTTCGCCGGCCGGCACCGAGAGCCCCGCCGCGGGCGAGACGCCGGGCGGCCACGAGTCGCCGGCCACGCCGACCGACGCGGCCTCCGCGAGCGCGACGGGCGGCGCCGGGCACTGAGCCCGCGGCCATCACAGCCGTAGCGAAAGGGCGGGACCCCTCCTTCTCGGAGGGGTCCCGCCCTTTCGTGGTGCCGGGGCCGGTCTACGGCTCGAACTTGTAGCCCAGGCCGCGGACCGTGACCAGGTAGCGCGGGGCGCCCGGGTCCGGTTCGATCTTGGCGCGCAGGCGCTTGACGTGGACGTCGAGGGTCTTGGTGTCGCCGACGTAGTCGGCGCCCCAGACGCGGTCGATGAGCTGCATGCGCGTGAGCACGCGGCCGGCGTTGCGCAGCAGCATCTCCAGCAGGTCGAACTCCTTCAGCGGGAGGTCGACCTTGGTGCCGCCGACGGTGACCACGTGCCGGTCGACGTCCATGCGGACCGGGCCCGCCTCCAGCGCGGCCGGGGTCACCTCCTCCGGCTCGCCTCTGCGGCGCAGCACGGCGCGGATGCGGGCGACCAGCTCCCGCGAGGAGAACGGCTTGGTGACGTAGTCGTCGGCTCCTATCTCCAGCCCGACGACCTTGTCGATCTCGCTGTCCTTGGCGGTCACCATGATGACGGGGACGTTGGAGCGGCCGCGCAGCTGGCGGCAGACCTCGGTGCCCGGCAGGCCGGGCAGCATCAGGTCGAGGAGGACGAGGTCGGCGCCGTTGCGCTCGAACTCGTCGAGTCCGTCGGGCCCGGTGGTCGCGACGGCGACCTCGAAGCCCTCCTTGCGGAGCATGTACGACAGGGCGTCGGAGAAGGACTCCTCGTCCTCGACGACGAGCACACGGGTCACGGAAGGACCTCCGGGGCGGGAAGCGTTTCGTACGCGGTGGAATCAGGGGATGTGGGAGTGGACCGCCCGGCCTCCACGTCGAGGCCCGCGCCTGGAGCGCGTTCATCTCGGGCGGGCTGCTGATGTGCGCGGTCGCGGGCCGCACCGGCCTCAGGCAGCCGCAGGGTGAAGGTGGAGCCCTGGCCTTCGGCGCTCCACACCGTGACCTCCCCGCCGTGCGAGGCGGCCACGTGCTTCACGATCGCCAGACCCAGCCCCGTACCACCCGTGGCACGGGAGCGGGCCGGGTCGACGCGGTAGAAGCGCTCGAAGATGCGCTCCTTGTCCTTGTCGGAGATGCCGATGCCCTGGTCGGTGACGGCGATCTCGATGTGGTCCCCGCCGGGCGCGTTCACCCTGCGGGCCGCTATGCCGACGCGGGTGCGGGCGGGCGAGTAGTTGACGGCGTTCTCGACGAGGTTGCCGAGGGCCGCGGCGAGCTGGCCGCGGTTGCCCCACACGGCCAGGTCGGCGGTGCCGCCGGCGGCCATGGTGATCTCCTTGCTGCCGGCCTGGTGCCGGCAGCGGTCGATGGCCTCGGCGACGAGCTCGTCGACCCGGACCGGCTCGGCGTCCTCCAGGGGGTCGTCGTTCTGCACCCGCGAGAGGTCGATGAGCTCCTGCACCAGGCTGGTCAGCCGGGTCGCCTCGATCTGCATGCGCCCGGCGAACCGCTCCACGGCCTCGGGGTCGTCCGAGGCGTCCATGACGGCCTCGGAGAGCAGGGAGAGGGCGCCGACGGGCGTCTTCAGCTCATGGCTCACGTTGGCGACGAAGTCGCGCCGGACCGCCTCGATGCGGCGGGCCTCGGTCAGGTCCTCGACGAGCAGCAGCACCAGCCGGGAGCCGAGCGGCGCGACCCGCGCGGAGACGGCCAGGGCCTCCCCGCGTCCGGTCCCGCGCCGCGGCAGGTCCAGCTCGACCTGGCGTATCTCCCCGTCGCGCCGGGTGTCCCGGGCCATCTGCAGCATCGGTTCGACGGCGAGCTTGCCGCCGCGGACCAGGCCGAGGGCGTACGCCGCCGAGCTGGCCTTGACCACGCCGTCCGCCTCGTCGAGCACGACGGCGGAGGACCTGAGGACCGACAGGACGGTGTCCACGCCCGGCGGGAGCACCGGGTCGGTGTGCAGGGAGGTACGTGTGGGGCGCTTCTGCTCGCGCTCGCTCCAGCGGAACGCCAGCATGGCGATGACGCCGGTGAGCACCCCGGCGATCGCAGCCGCTGCGGCGACCGCCGCGTTCACGTCCATGCACCCAGGTTAGGCATGGGTCGGGCACCGGCCACAGCCGTCGGGCTGTCGGCTCGAACACTCGTCGCCCAGAGTTCACCTTGGAGCCAGTATTGGTTCATTTGGGATGCCGGAAACGGACGCGTAGAGGCCTGAACGTGGGAGCGTGGGGTGCGGACCGTTGGTTATAAGACGGTCGTACCGCCGGTTTGTCGGTGGGCCCCGGCCCTTGGAACCCCCGACTTGAACGCACGAGAGGGACACCTGATGCGGGACGCGTACCACGAGGAACTGGACTCGATCAGCGACGGTCTGGTGGAGATGGCCCGGCTGGTCGGGTCGGCGATCGGGCGCGCCACGACCGCCATGCTCGACTCCGACCTGAAGCTCGCCGAGAACGTCATCGAGGCCGACCAGAAGGTCGACGAACTCCAGCACGACCTGGAGGCCCGGGCGATAGCCCTGCTGGCGCGGCAGCAGCCGGTCGCGACGGACCTGCGCATCGTCGTCACGTCGCTGCGGATGTCCGCCGACCTGGAGCGCTCGGGTGACCTCGCCCAGCACGTGGCGAAGCTCGCGCGCCTGCGCTACCCGGATCGCGCCGTTCCGAGCGACCTGCACGCCACCATCCTGGAGATGGGCCAGCTCGCCCAGCGCCTGATGGCCAAGGCCGCCGAGGTGATCATCACCAAGGACGTCGACCTGGCGCTCCAGCTGGAGCAGGACGACGACGCGATGGACCTGCTGCACCGCACCCTCTTCCAGCACCTGATGGACGACCGCTGGAAGCACGGCATCGAGACGGCCGTGGACGTCACCCTGCTGGGCCGCTACTACGAGCGGTTCGCCGACCACGCGGTGTCGGTCGCCAAGCGCGTGGTGTACCTGGTGACGGGCGAGCACGCGGACGAGCTCCAGACGGATGTGCAGCCGGAGATCCAGGCGGTCCCGGGGGCGGAGAGCGCCTGACCACCCGTCCTGCCAGGGCGTGAACGGGCCGGGCGGGGATCGGCCGGGGCGCGCGGGCGCCTCTGTGCGCCGTTGATGCGCCCAGCGGAACGGGCGTCCAATGGGCTCAGGCACCAGCCTTGAGGAGGGACCCATGGCCGAATCCCCCAGCGTCACGCCCGACCCCACGCAGGAGCGCGAGACCGAGCAGCCCGCCGAGATCAGGAGTCTGCCCCTGGTCGCCGCGTGCGGCTGCGGCTCGGGCTGCGGCTGCGGGTGCCAGTCGGGCAGCCCCTGCCAGTGCGGCTGACGCCGGCACGATGTTCGTACGACCTGTGGGGCCCCGGCGGTGCGCCGGGGCCCCACGGCGTTGCGGTCGCCTGCGGGACCGGACGGGCGGAGCATGGAAGGTACGGGGTGACGGGGGTGCAGGGCCATACGGAGTTCCGTGCGGAGTGCCGTACGGAGTCCTGTACACAGTGCCGTACCGGGAAGGAGGCACGGGCCATGGCCAAGTTCATGGATGTCCACCACAGCATGAAGGGCATCACGGAGGATCAGCTGCGCGAGGCCCACAACGCGGACCTCGCCATCGAGAAGGAGGAGCAGGTCCACTTCGAGAGGGCGTGGGCCGACCCGGAGTCCGGCGTCGTCTACTGCCTCTCCGAGGCACCCTCGGCCGAAGCGGTCCAGCGCATCCACGAGCGGGCCGGGCACAAGGCGGACGAGATCCATCCGGTGCCGTTGACGGTGCAGTGAGGCGAGGTGAGGGCCCGGCCTTACGCCGAGGCGCGGTGCTCCGCCCGGGTCAGTGACCTGACCTGCACCGGCTGACCGTGGGCGGGGACGCGCGTGGTGCGCTCGTGGGCCATGCCGAGCTTGGCCATGACGCGTGCCGAGGCGTGGTGGTCGACGTGGCAGATGCTGACGACGCGTTCCAGGCCCACCTCGTCGAAGGCGAACGCCAGGACCTCCCTGGCCGCCTCGGTGGCGTAGCCCCGGCCCCAGGAGCGGCGCCGCAGCCGCCATCCGATCTCCACCGCGGGCATGATCTCGGGCAGGTAGCCGGGGATGCTCAGCCCCACCCAGCCGATCAGCTCGCCGGTCGCGGTCTCCTCGGCGGCGAACAGGCCGTAACCGCGCTCGTCCCAGGCCGCGCGGGCCCGGGCCAGCGCGGCGGCGGTCCGTTCACGGGTGCCGGGCGAGCCGTCCCCGATGTACCGCATGACCTCGGGGTCCGCGTCCAGCTCCGCGAGCGGGTCGAGGTCGGCGTCCGTCCACTGGCGCAGCCGGAGCCGCTCGGTGTGGCGCTCGGGGTGCCGGCCGGCTCCGTAGATCACTGCCCTACCCGGCCGTCGATGCGTTCGCGCAGGAGGTCGGCGTGGCCGCAGTGCCGGGCGTACTCGGCGATCTGCGCCACGAGGACGTCGCGCAGCTGGTGCTGTCCGCCGGGTTCCGGGCCGAGGTCGGAGTGGCCGGCGTTGTGCGTGCCGAGGTCGGTGACGCCGGCGAGGTAGCGGTCGGTGCGTTCCACCTCGGTCCGCCACTGCCGCCAGGCCTCGTCCACGACCGCCTGGTCGGCGACCGCGCCGTTGAAGTCGCCGTCGCGGTCCTCGTCGGTGCGGTACAGCTTCGGCGCGTCCTCGCCCGCCATCACCCGCCGGAAATGCCGCTCCCCGTCGGTGAGGTGCCGCACCAGACCGAGCAGGGACATCGTGGACGGCGGCACGGATCGCCGGGCCATCTGCTCGGCGTCCAGGCCCGCGCACTTCATCTCCAGGGTGAGGCGGTAGGCGCGCAGGTAGTCGAGCAGGATGCCGCGCTCGTCGAGGGGCTCGCCGTCGCTCCCGCGGGGGTCGCTGGTCTCGCGCGGGTCGTCGTCCGGGTCGACCCACATGTCGGGGTACACGGTCGACTTCGTCCACCGGGCCGCCGCTTCTTCGCCAGCGGGTTGGGGGGCGGTGGTGTGGTCGGGATCAGTGGTGTGCTCACGCGAGACCATGCGGGCATCGTGGACCGGGCGGAAGTGGGCCCGCCACCGAATATCGGGACGCGTATCCCTCAGGGGTATCAGTCGCGCAGCAGTCACGCGTATCAGTCACGCGTAACCCATGGCCGGGATGACACCGTCGAGTGTTCGCTCCACGAACTCACGCGTCCGGCGGTCGAATTGGCCGTGACGGTGTTCCAGCCTGTGCGACTGGAACGTCGACCTGGTCGCGAAGTCGTCGACGCCGAGCCGTTCGAACAGGGCGCGGCGCTGCCCGGGCCAGTCGGCCGCGAGGTCCTCGGCCTTCACCTCCACGTACCGCCTGCTCGTCAGATCGGCCGTGGCGCTCCAGGCGAGCCATCGGTCGTAGACCGGTCTGAGCCATGCGAGCGCGCCGTCGACCGTGGGCGGTGCCCAGGGCTGGTCGACGTGTGACGCGACCACCGCGACCGGGTGGCGCTTGATGTGGACGATGGTCGCCTCGGGGAAGATCTCCCAGAGGAAGTCCATGTACAGGAGGTTGAACGGCGTCTTCTCACACCAGGTCGGCTTTCCCGCGTCGGCAGCCGCTCCGCCGAACATCGTGGTGACCGCGCGACGAAGGATCCCGATCAGTTCGCGCCGGTCGCCGAAGTACCTCGGGATCGCCCGCCGGTGACTCTGGGGCTCGAACGGCCCGGCAGGCCAGTCGCCGTGCCCGGCCCCTGCCGCAGGAACGGACTCGTCGAACGTACAGGCGACGAGCTCCGACCACAGGCGTCCCACGGCCTCCCAGTAGTGCCGCTCGCCGATGGCCGTGGGCACGGTGTGACCGCGATCGACGTCACGCCTGCCGGCCAGACGCACGGTCAGCAGCTCGCTCAGCCTGCGCAGGGCGTCGTCCCCGACGAAGGGGTCGTAGCGGCTCGTGAGCGCGTCCGCCAGGTCCCGCAGGCCACCCGGATCGACGAGGAACCGGGTCTCGATCGGAATCCTGTGGATGCGCGGATGCTCGCCGATGATGTCCGCGAGCTGCGACGTTCCCGAGCGACCCGTACCCGCGACGAAGACCGGTGAGGGGGCAGTCATGGCGTTCAGCCAAGCCGCGGCAGTGCGCTCGCGCAAGGGAATTATCCCGCTTGCCCGATTCCGTCGGCAGGGCACACTCGGGCGCACCGAGGGCTGCCGGCCGACGCGCAGCGTGGCAGCCGGGTCGTCGTCCTGGCTGCCGGCAGGTCTGTCCGCTTCACCCTGCCCCCACCTCCGGCTGCGCCCGCACCCCCACCTCGGGTTCGGAAACCGCCGCGGGCTTCTCCTCCGGCACCCGCCTCATCAGCACCCCGTACCCCAGCCCGGCCACGGTCCCCACCACGGCGCAGGACCCCCACAGCCACTCCGCCCCGAACCGGTCGATGACGAAGCCGGACAGCAGCGGGGCGACGAGGCCCGCGACGGCCCAGGACATCGTGTACATGCCCTGGTAGCGCCCGCGCCCGTGCAGCGGCGACAGCCGTACGACGAGCCCGGTCTGCGTCGGCGCGTTGACGATCTCCGCCAGTGTCCACACGCACACCGTCAGGGCGATGACGCCGACCGAGCCGGCGAAGGCCGTGAGCCCGAAGCCGTACCCCGCCAGGGCGGACGAGACGATGAGCAGCCGGCGCGGGTCCCGGTGCTCGATGAAGCGGGTGACCGGGATCTGGAGCACGACGATCAGTACGCCGTTGACGGCGATCGCCATGCCGTACTCGGCCGGCGTGAACCCGGCCTCGCCCATCGCCACCGGCAGTCCCACCGAGCCCTGCTGGAAGACCAGGGCGACGAGGAAGGACAGCCCGACGACGCTCATGAAGCGCCCGTCGCGCAGGACGGTCCCGAGACTCACGGAGTCGTCGGACGGGACGGCGGCGGCCTTGGCGGTCTCGCCGGACCGGCCGGGGGCCGCCTTGACCGTCTCATCTGGCCTGGACTCGGGCAGCCGCAGGAAGACGAGGATCGCGCAGGCCATCGTCATCGCCGCCTCGATCAGGAATCCGGCGAGATAGCTGGCCTCGGCGATGAACCCGGCGGCCATGGAGGAGATGGCGAAGCCGAGGTTGATGGCCCAGTAGTTGAGGGAGAAGGCCCGGATGCGGTCCTCGGGCCGGACGATGTCCGCCATCATCGCCTGCACGGCCGGCCGGGACGCGTTGCTCGCCATGCCGACGAGGAAGGCGACGCCGGCGATCGCGACCGGGTCGCGCACGAACCCCAGCAGCGCGACGGAGACGGCCGTCGAGGCCTGTGCGATCAGCAGGGTCGGCCGCCGCCCCAGCCGGTCGGCCATCACCCCGCCGCCCAGCGAGGAGATCACCCCGCCGAGCCCGTGCAGGGCGGCGACCAGGCCGGCGTACGTGGCGGAGTAGCCGCGGTCGAGCGTCAGGTACAACGCCATGAAGGTGGCGACGAAGGCGCCGAGCCGGTTGACCAGCGTGCTGGTCCACAGCCACCAGAATTCGCGGGGCAGCCCGGAGACCGTCTCTCGGACGGCACGACGGGCGCGCAGGGCGTACGGCACGGATTCCCCCGATGTAACGGCGATGCCTGGAAGCGGCGCAACTAGCTGTAAGTGGTGCTGGCTGCTACCGCACGTTACAAGCCACTGCTTGACGGGGACCACTCAATTAACAGAACCCGTCAAACGTCCGCCTGCCGGGCAGCCACGCGAACGGGCGAATGCGTGGATTACGCTCTGGGGCATGGCCGACGCACCGTACAAGCTGATCCTCCTCCGCCACGGCGAGAGCGAGTGGAACGCGAAGAACCTGTTCACCGGCTGGGTGGACGTGAACCTCAACGAGAAGGGCGAGAAGGAGGCAGTCCGCGGTGGCGAGCTCCTGAAGGACGCCGATCTCCTCCCCGATGTGGTCCACACGTCCCTCCAGAAGCGCGCGATCCGCACGGCCCAGCTGGCCCTCGAGGCCGCGGACCGCCACTGGATCCCGGTCCACCGCTCGTGGCGCCTGAACGAGCGCCACTACGGCGCCCTCCAGGGCAAGGACAAGGCGCAGACGCTCGCCGAGTTCGGCGAGGAGCAGTTCATGCTGTGGCGCCGCTCCTACGACACCCCGCCGCCGCCGCTGGACATCGACGCCGAGTACTCCCAGTTCTCCGACGCCCGCTACGCGACCCTCCCGCCGGAGCTGCGTCCCCGCACGGAGTGTCTGAAGGACGTCGTCGTCCGCATGCTCCCGTACTGGTTCGACGCGATCGTCCCCGACCTGCTGACCGGCCGCACGGTCCTGATCGCGGCCCACGGCAACTCCCTGCGCGCCCTGGTCAAGCACCTGGACGGCATCTCGGACGCGGACATCGCGGGCCTGAACATCCCGACGGGCATCCCGCTCTCCTACGAACTGGACGCCGACTTCAAGCCGCTGAACCCGGGCGGCACGTACCTGGACCCGGAGGCGGCTGCGGCGGCCATCGAGGCGGTCAAGAACCAGGGGAAGAAGAAGTAACGCCACGCCGATAAGCCCCCGACCTGCGAGTTTCTCGCTGGGCGGGGGCTTTTTGGTGGGGCAGGGCCGCCCCTGGGCCGTCAGACTCGGGTGGGCCTACGCGTCCGGTGCATGCGCAGGCGGAACGCGACGAGGAAGCCGATGAGCGCGGCAGCTTCCTGCGGAAGGTCGATCCAGATGGGCAGCATCGCGATCACGCAGCCGATCAAGGGCATCGGCAGTGGATAGGGGGAGATGTGGATGGTGAGCCCCGGGCGTGCGAACATGGGTGTCCTCCAGGTGTTGGTATGCGCTACTTGCATTCATGGAGACAGGGCCGCTCCCCGGCAGGAGCGGCCCTACATTTCAGGCTGACTTTATTTGGCTTTATCTGCCGTCCGCAAATCTCCAGGTGGGGCCCTAGTTAGTTGGGTGATTGCCTCACCTTGGGCTGACTCGCTGGTGTAGCGCCGAGGCTTCGCTGGCTGTTTTGAGATCTTGCTTGTGCGTGCATGCACGCACGTGGTGTGCAGGCATGCACACAGGTGGAGGGTGTGCCAGTGGGTCCGCCTCGAAAGTTCGCCACTCGATTTGGCTCGTCGCCCAAATGTCGCGACGGAAAATCCAAGCGCAGCATTTGGTCACACATTTTGAACTGCCGGGCGATGTGCAATGCTGCAGTCACCAAATGCTTGTCGAATCTGCGGCATTGCAATTTTGCTGCGCGTGGAAGATTTGAGTTACGGCATTTCGTGTGCGTTCCTGGCTGGATGGCATGAGGTGGGCGTAGACGCGCAGCGTGAGGCCCGGGTCCGAGTGGCCGAGGTACTCGGCGAGGGCCTTGATGTTCTCTCCCGCGTCCAGGAGCACCGAGGCGTAGAAGTGGCGAAGGGCGTGCATGCCGTTCTCGCGCGACTCGGCGTAGGACTCGCCCGGCTTCCGCTCAGGGATCACTCCGGCCGAGGCGAGCGCCCGCTTCCACACTTCCTCGTTGAGCGACGTCCGCCAGACGTGGCCGCCACGCGGACCGGTGAAGATCGGCCGCATGGTCACCGGAGGCCCGTCCGCCACCTTCCACGGCAAGGTGATCTCCACCGGCGGGAACCGCTTCATGTGATCCCGGAGGGCATCGGCGACGGGACCTGGCAGCGGCACATCCCGCAGCTTTCCGCCCTTGGGCGGGGCGAACACGGGCTTGCTGCGGCTCAGCTTGAGCTGCTGGACCACGTGGAGCGTGCCCGCCGCAAAGTCGATCGCGTCGACGGCGATACCAAGGATCTCCCCCTGGCGGAGACCGCAGCCGCCGCCCAGGTCGACCATGGCTTGGCACCGGTCGGGCATGCCGGCCCGGACTGCGAAGACCCGCTCCGCCGTCCATGGGACGACTCGCTTGCTGTCCACGGTCGGCGGCCGGACCCAGCGAGCAGCACACGGGTTCCGGGGAAGATGCCCATCGTCCACGGCAGCGCTCAGTGCCGCCCGCACATTGGAATAGATCGTCCGAGCGTACGAGCCACGGACGCCGTTCTCTTGGAGCTGCCTCACCCAGTCACGGATGTGAGCGGGCTGGAAGGAGCCGAGCGGACGCGACCCCAGGTACGGGAACGCGTGCAGCCGAAGCTGCGACTCCATCGACGCCTGGGTGTTCGGATCGGGTGCGTAAGTCACCCAGTTCTCGGCGTACTGCTGGAACGTGATCCGTGCCGCACGCGGGTCGATGTACTGCCCGCGCGCCATGTCGGCCTCAGTCTGAGTCAACCACTGCTCGGCGAGCCGCTTCTGCCGATCAGGAAAGCTCTTCGACTTCTCGGTGCCGTCCGGGCCGACGTACCGGGCGCGGTACCGCATGCCCGAGCCGTACCGCTCGGTCTTGACCTTGCTGGTCTTGCCGTCCGGGCCAACCTCGGTCTTGTACCAACGGTCCTGGATGTGCCCGGCCATCAGGCAGCTTCCTGGTCGAACGCGGTACGGATCAGGTGGATGACCGGCACGCCGAGCCCAAGGTCCGCGACCGGCAGACGGGCGAGATCGCCAAGGACGTCTTTGTCCTGGGCTTCGTGCTGCCCGGCTCGCAGCTACTCAGCGCGTCCCTGGTTGCGGCTAGACCGGAAGTGCAGGACAAGCGAGGCGCCGGCACCGGCCACGACGGCGAAGACGGCGCCGCCGTAGTTGTCCTGAACGAGGACGCCAGCGGCAATCACGGTGCCGATGACGAGGGGTAAGCCAGTGGTCATGCTGTTCTTCTTCACGAAAGCTTCTCCTCAGGAGTGTCTGCGGTCGAAAGCACCACGGAGATGGACAGGTCGTCCACACCAGTGCACGCGGCATGATCTCAGGTTCGCCGATGCCGGACCAGGCTGATCACGTTCGACGATGCGCTGCTGGTGCGCTGATCAGCCAGACAGAGCGGAGCTCCTCGTAGGCGAACCGAGGAACCGCGGCCCCGCAAGGGGGTCCGTGGCCATGCCCCCACGTGCCCGGTCAGATGGCCTGCGGCGGGGAACAACGGGGAGCGTCGGCAAGCTACCGGGGAATGCGCAGGTCACCGTCTTGCCAGGTCAGCGCCGATCCGCATACGCGATCTTCCAAGTTAGCGCTCTGCAGCAACCCCGCCGTGCCTGACTCGATACTTGATGAGACACCCTCGGCGAGTAGCACGCCAGGATTCCCCTAAAAGAGGTTGGGCAGGGCAAGTACAAGGCCAAACGAGAGACAGACGCTGAGAATGAACCTTCGCACGCGGAACGGACGACGGCGGCCTTTGGCATCCACGAGTTGAGCGACCCAAGCCGCCAGGAGTACGCAGAGCGACCCTAGCGAGGCGTGCCCAAGATGCCCGCCTTGCAGCGCCCTGGAGAGGTAGAAGATGCCCGCCATCTGAACAGCAGTCGCAAGCGCTACGGATGCGAGAACGATGCCGGCTCTCCGACGAGCTTCCTCCTCCTCCGGCGTGACGAACCTGACTCTCACGTATCGAGACATCGCCCTCCAACCACGCCCACCTGAAACAGCGTTGACAGCGACCGAGCCTATTGAGCTCCACCCTGTTGATCTCACCATACGCCCGTGCACGACAAGCGCAGATGCCGCAAGAAGCGCTAGCTCCGGCTGACATCCACGGGTGACATCAACGACACCGGCCGCCAGCACCCATGCACGGCTCGGCACGTTCGACCCCACTGAGTGTTGCCGCCACCGGGCAAGGTTCGGATCGAACTCCTAAAGCGGGTCTCGGACTTCGGCAAGGTCGACGTCCGTCACGATCACCGTGGCCGAAAGATCGGCCGCCGGACCAACGAGTCAGCCAGCTGCGTACACACCGCCACCACCCACGCGCGACAACAGCACCACACCGGCTACGGCCTGGAGTGGCTGTACTCATCAGCTTGCCGCCGCTGTGGGCCCAACTGCTGTCAGCGCAACCGTTCACAAGGGATGATTCACCTCACAGCAGCACCATCCCAGGGGGGATCATGAGTACCAACATCACGCCTCCGCCGATGCCGGCTCAGCCGCCGCAGCCCGGCAAGAAGAACCACACCAACGCCTACATCATCGGCGGCGCGGCCATCATCGCTGCCGCCATCGTCGGCACAGGGATCGCCGTCTCGGGCAGCGGCGACGACACGGCGAAGCCACAGCCCACGGTCACTGTGACGGAAACCGTTGAGCCTGAGCCCGCGGTCGAAGAGGAGGCCGCAGCGGCAACCGACGAGAGCACAGACCCCAAGGTCGGCGAGGAGGCCCGGAACGGTGGAGCCGTCGTAAAGGTCACGAAGATGGTGGAAGCCGACAGCATCACGCTCGCCGGAGCCCGCAAATCCGCAGGCGCCGACGCGAAATACGTCATCCTCAAGACTGTCGTCAGTAATGAGGGCAAGGCCAGCATGGACCTGACCTGCTCACTGCCCATCGTTAACGCGCTCATCGACGACCAGGGTCGTCGCTTCGACACGATCGAAGATCTTTACGACGTCGCCGGCAACCCGGAATGTAACGCGCAGCTGCAGCCCGGCTTCGACGACGAGATGCAGTTCGTTTACCGCGTTCCCAAAGACGCGGTGGTCACGACATGGGAGTTCTCCGAGTACGACCTTGAGAACGAAGTGACGCCCACGCTCGTCGACCTCACCTGACCAGCCACCGTCGAGCCCCCGGCCCTCAACTAAGGCGTCGGGGGCTTTGGTCGCTGTCAGTACCCATCGTTACGTGCTGCCTCCTGCGTATTCATTCGTCTGGGCACCGCGCCACAAGCGCACCAGATCGAGAGGGGAACAGCGGGGAATCACGGTCAAAGCAGCCCTGGCCAACGAGCGCGCTGCCCAGTCGTACGCCCAGGTCAGCGCCCGAGCCAGCCTCAAGTAACCGCACTTTCCCAAGCTGATGGCTCCGCATGTGAAACTCAGTAACTCTCGCGAGCAGTTGCCCCACAGGCGTCCCCTGCCCGCACAGGCTCTGCCAGACTCGCTTCATGGGGCGTTGCGCTGGGGTGACAAGGCGGGGACGAGCGTGCGGAAACCCGGCTGGATGGAACGGCTACTGCTATATGCATGGTGGTGGAGGCCGACGAAGCCGAAGCCCACGTGTCTCCACTCCTCCCCGGCTTCCGCGCATGCCGGCGCGTCCAGAACCGCAGCCACAAGGCAGGCGGAGAGACTGGTTCTGGTGGCTGAGGTGGCTCTTCATGGGTTGGTTCGAGGCACTGCGTAACGCGGTAAGCCGACGCTCATGACGGTGCTGGCCGGGCCGTCTCTGGGCCGTCCGAGGGCGCTCAACAGTGGCCAATGACGACCAACGACGACTACCAACCGCAAGATCCCACCGCCCCTGACCAGCTAAAAGCCAGCTCACCAAGATCCCCGGCAACACCCAGGGGAAGAAGAAGTAAGCCCTAGAACCCCCTACCTGCGGTTGCCCTCCGCGGGTAGGGGGCTCGTCATTGTCGGGGGCCTCTCCTCAGGGAGTAGGTGCCAGGTCAGGTGGTCCGTCAGGAAGGTCTCCAGGTCTTGGGCCGGTACGTGCTCGGACGGCAGGTCGTCCGGGTGAGGTCGGTAGAGCGCGGTCAGTTCGTCCCGTAGTCGGGGGTCCAGTGCTGGAGCCTGGTAGGTGTCGATGGTGCCTCGTAGGAACAGCCAGTCGAACAGTCGCAGCGCTGGGCTGCGCCCCGACTGGGGGCGCTCGGAGATGTGCGTCTCCTGCCAGGAGCCGACGTAGAGGTACGCCGCACCGGCCAGCGCTTCCGTGAGGGCGGGGGTCGGGTCCTTGAGGTTCCAGTACGCCCGCGCGTCGGCCTCGGCCAGGGGCTGTGGGATCGCAGCGAGCCAGAGGCGGTAGCGGTAGTCGCTCATCGGCACAGCTTGCCATCGGCCCGTCGGGGGGCGCGGGGTGGACGCCGGCCTGCCGTGTATTGCCTCGCCGACATCATCAGGGGCTGCGTATGGTCCTGTTCGGGGACGAGTCGGGGGACGGCGCCAGCCGGGTGGGGGGGGCAGGGGACAGTGAGCAGGAGACGCTACGTTGCCCGGGGCGTGCCGGGTGGATACCGGATCTGGGACAACCGCGGACACAGATGGTGGGGCGACTTCTACGAGTTGTGCCCCGACGATCTCCTGGCCGAGCTCAATGGCCGGGCGGACCAGGCGAGGATCACCGCGCTGATGAAGCGCTACAGAGCGCAGAAGCGGTAGCTCCCGCCCGGAAGTCGCGAATCGCGCCGGTCGAGGGTGAGGGTGACGGTGAGGGTGGATGTGACCGGGCGCGTGGCCCCCGTGGCCTGGGCCAAGGGGGCCACGCGTCTCGGAGCGGTCAGCCGCGCCGCACCCCCCGGCACCCCACGATCACCGCGTCGCAGAGCATCGCCACCGCGCCCAGGACGGCCAGCGGCCAGACGCTCTGCTGGGGGACGTACTGCCACGTGATGCCGGCGGTGATGGCGCCGGCGAGGGCGAAGCCGGTTCCCGGGAGGTAGCGCAGGGGGATGGTCAGGTGGCGGCCGGGCTCGGGCGGGGCTTCCGGGCGGGGAAGCGGCGTGCGATCCTGGATCGACATCAGGTGGTCTCCTATCTGGTGGTTCCCGCCGCTTCCACGGTTCCTAGGCCGAGAGGGAAGCGGCGGGTTGTTTTTGGGGCGCGGTGCCGGTTCTGCGGGTGCGAGGAGGACACGGGCACTGGCGTCCGCGGTACCGGCGGCCGAAGCGCGGGCGTTCACGCCGTCTCCCTGCGGGAAGCCCGGCGCAGGCTCCAGGCGAGACGCGGCGCGCTGTTCACCGTGATGCGGATGAGGTACGTCAGGCGCGTGCGGCGCGGCCGGTCGGACAGGTCCGCCCACTCCGCTCTCCACTCCTCCTGCCAGCGTTCGCGGGCGGCCGCGGGGAGCAGCTGGGTGCCGAGGGAGATGGCGCGGATCCCGAGGGTGGTGAAGCGGGCGGGTGGGGGTGGGGTGTCCGGGTGCCGCGGCGGGACGTCGGTGGTGGCTTCGGGGATCGTGCCCTGCGGTGCGGCCTCCCTCGCCTGCTCGTGCTGGCGGTCGCGGATCGCCTGGATCAGCTGGTCCTTACGCATGCGCGCCGTTCCCCGGATTCCGAGCCCCGTTGCCACCTGCTGGAGTTCGACCAGCATCATGCCTTCCAGGCCCAGGCCCAGGCCACCGCTTCGTGGAGCGGCCGAAGCCGGTGGAGGAGGGGTCGCCGGGCGGCCGTGCGCGGCAGTCCGGTGGCGCGGGCGCGGGGCGGCCCTCATGTCGTCGCCCTGTGCCTCACGGATGAGGTCGATCAGCATGCTTTTACGCATGCGCGTGGCGTTCTCGATGCCCAGGCCCCTTGCGATCTGTTGCAGTTCGGCCAGGACCATGCCCTCCAGGCCCATGCCACGGCGGCGCCGGGAGCCGGCGGGTCGGGCAGACGCAGGATGCTCGTGCTGGTGCTCGTACTCAGGCATCTGGCGGCTTCAGCTCCCCAACCCACCGGGCGCCGGGCGGAGTCGGGCGGACGCGGCACCGCCCTGGTAGGCGGCGGCCAGTGCCAGGCGGGCGGATTCCGCTCCGTTGGTGGTGAAGCGGTAGTAACGGCGACGCGGGCGCGGCGGGTCGGTCTTCTCGATCTCGGCCTGGTCCTCCCAGAACGATTCGAGCCAGCCGGCCGCCTCGAGACGGGCGAGGATGGGGTGGATCGTGCCGGTGGGCAGGCCTGCGGCGTTCGAGAGTTCCAGGCCGTAGCGCGCCTTGGCCGGGGTCTCCAGGAGAGTCCGCAACACCACTTGTGTCTGCAGGGTCATGCGCGGCGTTCTAGCCATGCCAAAACTCTAGTATGGGACTGACCTGCAAACAACCTCCTAGGAGAAAGGAGGGAGCGGGCTCGGCGCGAACGTCATGACCCGCGACGTAATCGACGTCCGCCGCGGCCCTCGGCAAGCTGGCCCCATGACGACAACCACCAGCACGTCAGAGGCCACCCGCGCGACCGTCCAGAGGTTCCTCGAACTCCGTCTCGCCGGTGACACCGCGGGGCTCACCGCGCTCTTCGCCGACGAGGTCGACTGGATGCTTGCCGAGAATCCCGGGGTGCCCTGGATCCGGCCCCGGTCCACCGCCGCCGAATGCGCCGCCCAGGCCGAGGAGTTGGCCCGGTACACCGTGCCCGAGGAGGCGCGCGCGTCCGTCGACGCCTTCCTCGTCGACGGGGCCGACGCCGTTCTGACGGGGCACGTCTCGGGGACCGTCCGGGCGACGGGCAAGTCCTTCTCGGGGCCGTTCGCCCTGCGGCTCACCGTGGAGAACGGGCGGATCACCCGGCACCACCTGTACGAGAACAGCGTGTCGATCGCCGCGGCTTGCACGCCTTGAGGCCTTGTGCCCGCGTACCTCGACGCGTTGATGCCTAGTTGGCGCTGCGACCCCGGCTCAGCGCCCGGGCGCAGGCGCCGATGATCGTGGCGTTGACCAGCGCGCCGAGTACGACGGCGGTGATGAGCATCGTCCCGTGGTCCGGGAGGACGAGCAGGACCAGGCTGGCCGGGGCCGTGGCGAGGAGCGGGATGACGCCCGCCATCGACTCGTCCGAGCTGTCCATGAGGGTCACCGTCACCGCCCACCCGAGCAGGATCGCGCAGGCGGCGAGGTAGACGAGGGCGGCGGGGTGCCGCAGGGCGTGGCGCAGGCGGTGGGCCGCCTCGCGCGGGAGCGAGCGGCCGGAAGCCGGGGTCGTCATGGGGGACTCCTGGTCGGGGCGGTCAGAGGTGGGGGCCGGGCGGGTTGGGGCGGGCCAGGCCGAGGTCGTAGGCGAGGATCGTCGCCTGGACGCGGTCGCGCAGGCCGAGTTTGCGCAGGAGCGCGTTCACGTGGGACTTGACCGTGCCCACCGTGATGCCCAGCGATTCGGCGATCTCCGCGTTGTTGAGGCCGGCGGCGAGCAGGCCCAGTACGTTCCGCTGGCTGGTGGTGAGGCTGTCGAGTTGGCGGGGGCCGCCGGTGGTCGGTCGTTCCGGGGCCGAGGCGTAGTGGGAGATGAGGCGGCGGGTCGCCGAGGGGGCCAGGACCGATTCGCCCGTCGCCACGACCCTGATGCCGTGCAGGAGTTCGGAGGCGTGTACGTCCTTCAGGAGGAAGCCGGAGGCGCCGGCGCGCAGGGCGTCGAAGACGTAGGCGTCCAGGTCGAAGGTGGTCAGGACGAGGACCCGGGGCGCGTTCTCCCGGCCCGTGATGATGCGAGTGGCGGCGATGCCGTCCAGTTCCGGCATGCGTACGTCCATGACGACGACGTCGGGCGACAGTTCGTCGGCGAGGCGTACGGCTGCCGCGCCGTCGGCGGCTTCGCCCACGACCGTCATGTCGTCCTCGGCGTCGATCACGGCCGCGAACCCCGCCCGGACGATGCCCTGGTCGTCGACGACCAGCACTTTGAGGCTCATCGCTCGGTTCCCTCTTCTCCGGACAGGGGCAGCCGGAGGCGGAGCGTGCCGTCCGGGCCCGTGGTCAGGGTGCCGCCGAGGGTCTCGATCCGGGCCGCCAGGCGCTCGCGCAGGGCGGGTCCGGCTGCCTCGGGCACCCCGGTGGCCGTGAGGGTCAACGTATCGCCGTCCGTGTCGAGTTCGAGGAGGGCCGGTTCCTCGCCGCCTGCCGCCAGCACGGTCTCGGCGGCGTGGTAGGCGGCCAGGTCCACGGCCGTGGGCAGGCGTTCGGGGATCCGGTCCGTCCGTCGTATCTCCACGTCCCTGCCGGTGGCCCGGCACTGGTGGGCCAGCAGGTCGAGGGCCTGGAGGGTGGGTTGCGGCCGGCGGCCGGGCGGTGTCGCCTCGCCCTCGGTGACCGTGTCCAGCAGGGCGCGCATCGCCGCCAGTGCCTCACGGGCGCGTTCCGCCGTCGTGTCGAGGCGGCCGGCCTCCGCCGCGGCGACCATGTCGGCGGTGCGGGCCAGGACGGTGGTCTCCAGGCCGGTGGCGATACGGCGGCGCTCCGCCCAGGCCTCCCGGACGGCCTCCTCGGTCCAGGCGGCCAGGCGTTCCTCGCGCGTGTCCCGGTCGGCCCGGTCGCGGCGGCCTCTCCTGGTCCCGTACCAGCGGGCCGTGCCGATCGCCAGGGCCGCTCCGGCTGCCGCGCACAGCGCTACCGCCCAGACGGGGAACGCCGTACCCCGGTCAAGGACGGCGGCGGTCGCGGCGGTCGCGTGCGCCAGCGCGGCCGCGACCTGCCACGCGGGCCGCCCGATCTGCCACGCGGACCGCCCGAACCCGATCCGCCACGCGGACCGCCCGACCTGCCCGGCAGGCCGCCCGGGGTGTCCGCTCGACTGGCCCCCTGCGCCGCGCGCACCCGGCCACCCCGCCGTGGCCGCCACCACCGCCCCACCCGTGGGCAGCACGCTCAGCAGGGGCGGCAGCAGCACCGGACCGCCGTACTCGCCCAGGGCCATCGCCGGTGGCCAGAGCAGGGCCAGCCCGAGGAGGGTCCCGAAGGCCGTCCGGGGTGCCCGTCGCAGCCACAGCAGGGCGATGCCCTGGGCCGCGGCCAGCAGGGCGAAGAGGACGCCCGCGGACACCCGCGGTCCGCTCGACGCGCTGTCCGCGCGGATGACCAGGGCCGGGAGCAGTGGCTGGAGGAACAGGCCGAGGGCGGCCGTCAGCTGGGCCGCGCGGTAACCGCGCGGCACGGTCTGTTCCACGGGGCCGGCGGTCCGGCCGGGCAGGGTCGCGCGTACCTCCCAGCCGCCGTCCGCCGTCGGGCCGCTGGTGAGGGTGCCGCCCGCCTCGCGGGCCCGGGACCGCAGGAAGCCCTGGCCCCGGCCCGAGCCGAGACCGGATCCGTGCGACGGTGTGCCGGCGGGTGGGGCCGCGCTGGTGATCACGACGTCCGTGCGGGTGTCGCCGTACCGGCACAGGACGGTGGTGTGCGCACCGGGCGCGTGCCGGGTCACGTTGGTCAGGGCCTCGCGGACGATGCCGTACGCGGCGTCCGCGACGGTGCCGTCGGGGAGGGCGTCGATCTCGCAGTCCACCCGCTGGTCGAGCCTGCGGAACCCGGCGACCAGTGCCCGCAACCGCTCCTGGGGCGACGGCAGTTCCTCACGCGACGGCGCCGGTGCCCGGACCGCTCCGAGGGCCCGGGTGACCTCACGGCCGGTCTCCCGCGCGAACTCCAGGGCTTCGGCGGCCAGTTCGGGGCGACGGTCGCGCAGCCCGAGGGCCGCCCCGGCCGTGACGACGACGGCGGTCAGGTGGTGGGCGCTGACGTCGTGCAGCTCCCGTTCCATACGGCGCCGCTCGGCCTCCGGGAGCCGGTGACGTTCGGCCTCGGCCCGCCGCAGCAGGTGCTCGGCGGCCCGCCGGGCGCGACGGGCACGCCGTGCCAGCAGGCCTGAGCCGCACGCGGCGGCGTACAGCAGGGCGGTCAGGGCGAGGTCGAGGCCGTCCGGGGCGCTCAGTCCGTGCAGGGTGATGCCGTGCAGCGACTGCCAGGCGGCGAGCGTCACGACGCACAGCACGGCGGTGAACGTGTCGCGTTCCGCCGCGGCGGTGAACAGGGCCAGGGCGACGCCCGCGGTGCCGAAAACCGCCACCGCGCCCGTGGGCAGCGGGCCGGCGCCCAGGGCGCAGGCGGCGGTGACCACGGCGAGGGCGGTCACCGGGCGGGCCCGGCGCAGGGCGAGAGCGGCCGTCACCACTCCGCCGACCAGGGCCGCCACGAGCAGCGCGGACCCGGGCGGTACGGTTCCGCGCGCCAGTGCCGCGCCGGGCCATGCGGCGGCCTGGGCGCAGAGCAGCGCGACCGGGAGAAGTCGGTCGTCGGTTCGATTCATGAGGTGACCAGGCTAGGACCGCGGACCGGCGGTCCCCCTCCGGCTGAGGGCGGATCCGGGTCTCTTACCTGGGTTACAGACCCCGCGGATACGACCCTTCCGGAGCCCGATGGCCGTGCGGAGCGGCGTCCCTAGGCTCGATCACATCGACCTCCCGCATCGGGAGACGTCGCGTTCACCCACCGATTTCCGGAGGATCTCCCATGTCCCAGCGCATTCTCGTGTCCTCGCTCGTCGGCGTCGTCGTCATCGGGGGGATCGCCGCGGGCGGTATCGCCGTGGCCTCCGCCTCCGGCACCACCGAGCCGGCCCTGAAGAACGGTTCGGCCCGCTTCACCGGCACCAGCACCGGCACCGGCACCGGCACGCTCACCTTCACCGCGGACGTGACGGACGACTCGGGCGTCCGGAGCCTCAACGTCCTGGCCTGGCCCGCGCGTTCGGAGCTCGACCCGACCGAGGCCGAGCTGCGGTCCGCCGAGCGCGCCACGTGCGAGAGCACCGGCGAGGACACGTCCCGCTGCACCTACACCGTGCGGGCTTCGAAGGAGGAGGCGGCGGAGCTCGGCACCGGCACCTGGTACGTCTCCGCGCTGGTCACCGCCGAGGACGGCGGCACGGCCTTCGTGCCCCGCGCCGCCACCTTCGAGGTCAGCCGCTGACGACCCGCCAGTACTGCCGCTTGTCCTCGTCCCGTACGACCACGCCCAGCCGCAGCAGTTCCCCGCGCAACTCCCTGGCCTCCTCGGCGCCGTCCTCGTCCTTGCGGGCCTTCGCGCGGGCCCGGAGCAGGGCGTCCGCGCCCGGGGGGAGGCCGGGGGTGCCGGGGACCCAGCGGCGGAACTCGGCGCGGTACGGGTCCTCCCGCGCCCAGGTGTAGCCGCGCTCGGTGAGGGTGTCCGCGAGGCGCTGCCAGGGCAGGCCGCAGTGCTCCCGGGCCAGTTCCATGCCGCTCGGGGCCAGCACGACGAGGTGCTTGCCGTCCCGGAACAGCGCGGAGATCTCCTCGCGGGCGAACTCCTGGGAGCCGTCCCTGATCGTCAGCGTCACGTGGGTGTCGCCGACGCGGACCGACAGCGAGTCGTGCACCGCCGAGACGCCGAGCAGCAGTCCGCCGAGCACGCCCACCGCGGTCGTGCCGAGGGTGAGGACGGGTTCCGGGAGGGAGGTCAGCAGTTCGGCCGGACCCTTCAGCGGTGCCCACGGCAGGGACAGCAGCAGGCGGGCGAGGAGGGGCAGCAGCGCACCGGCGACGGCACCGCAGGCGACGCAGAAGAGCATGATGACCCAGGCCGATTCCTTGAGTTCCGCGGCCTCGTCCGCCCGCGGCCCGGGGCTCTTGTGCAGGGGCACGTTCCTGGCTTCCTCCATGGCATCGAGTCTGCGGAGGGGCCCGCGGCCCTGTCATCAGCCGTTGGTCTACCGGTCCGCGACTTTGGTCGCCGCCCCGCCCGCGCGCCGGTTCCGGGGGCGTCCGCCGTCCCGGCTCAGGGGTGCATCCGCGCCCCCTTCACCACCTTGTCCACCGCGTTCTTCGGGCCGTGGACCGCGAGTCCCACCAGGTCCAGTTCCGCCGTCGGCACCGCCCGTACGGCCGCGCGGTTGTCGCGGTCGTTGCCCGTCGTGAAGAGGTCGGACGTGAAGACCGAGCGGGGCAGGGAGCGGGACAGGGCGCGGGTGTGGGCCGTGGCGAGGGTTTCCTTCGTGGCCTCGAAGACCAGGACCGGCTGGCGGAACATCGGCAGGTAGGGCACGCCGTCCGCGTCCTCGTACGGTTCGCCGATCACCTCGGGGATCTGCGTTCCCAAGCCGCTGACCAGGAAGGACGTGACGTTGAGGCGCTGCCAGGGCTCCAGGTCGGCGCGCAGCAGCACGGCGATCTTCGTGTCGAAGCGGATCGGCTCCGGTCCCGGGGATTCGGTGATCGTGTTCATGATCCGAGCGTGCCCGGCGGCCCCGGGCCGGGTCTTGTACGTTCTTTGCATGGCCTCACAGCCCGCCCGCACGACCCCGGACCGGCAGCGGATCGTCTCCGCCTGGCGGCCGGCCGTCCCGGGTGTGGTCGAGGTCTTCCACGCCCGGTTCACCGAGTACGCGTATCCGATGCACGTCCACGAGGCCTGGACGCTGCTGATCGTCGACACCGGCGCCGTACGGTACGACCTCGACCGGCACGAGCACGGCACCCCGCACGACACGGTGTCGCTGCTGCCGCCGCACGTGCCGCACAACGGCTCCCCCGTCACCCCGGAGGGCTTCCGCAAGCGGGTGCTGTACCTCGACGGGACGTACCTCGGGGACGAGCTCATCGGGGCCGCCGTCGACCGGCCCGACCTGCGCGATCCGCTGCTGCGGCGGCGCGTCGGACAGCTGCACGGCGCGCTGGTGCGGCCGGGTGAGGAGCTGGAGGCCGAGAGCAGGCTGATGTTCGTCGGGGAGCGGTTGCGCGGGCATCTGCGCGGGGAGAGCGACAGGCCCCGACCCGCGGACCCGGTCCTCGCGCGCCGGCTGCGCGAACTGCTGGACGAGCGGGTCGTCGAGGGCATCGGGCTGACCGAGGCCGCCGGGCTGCTGGGCGCCCATCCGTCACACCTGGTACGGGCGTTCAGCACCGCGTACGGCATCGCCCCGCACCAGTACCTGACGTCCCTGCGCGTGGGCCGGGCACGCCGGCTGCTGCTCGAAGGACGGTCACCGAGCGAGGTCGCGGTGGCGACCGGGTTCTACGACCAGTCCCATCTCACCCGGCACTTCCGGAAGCTGGTGGGGGTACCGCCCGGGAGCTACCGCGTGGCGCCCTAGGGGCCTTCCGGGCGCTCCGGGCGCTCCGGGCGCTCCGGGCGTTGCGTCAGGTGCGCGAAGGCGTCCAGGTTCCGTGTCGACTCGCCCCGGGACACCCGCCACTCGTACTCCTTGCGGATCGCCGAGGCGAAGCCCAGCTCCAGCAGGGTGTTGAAGCCGCCGTCGGAGGCCTCCAGGACCTGGCCGAGCAGGCGGTCGAGTTCCTCGGCGGTCACGGCGGACAGGGAGAGCCGGCCGGTGACGTAGACGTCGCCGTGCTGGTCGACGGCGTAACTCACGCCGTAGAGCTTGAGGTTGCGCTCCAGGAGCCAGCGGTGGACGCCCTGCTCGTTCTCGTCGGGGTGGCGGATGACGAAGGCGTTCAGGGACAGGGAGTGGCGGCCGACGATCAGGGAGACGGTCGTCTTCAGTTTGCGGGTGCCGGGGAGTTGCGCGACGTACGTGCCCGGCTCGGGGCTCTCCCACTCCAGCTCGGCGTCCTTCAGGACGGCCTCGACGGTCTGTGCTGCCGCCTTCTGTGCGTCACCCATGGTGCGAGCGTACGCGACGGCGGTGCGCCTGCAGCGCGGCCGTGTAGACGTCCGCCGTGGTGGCGGCCGCGGTGTCCCAGCCGAAGGACTGGGCGTGCCGGGCGGCCTGCGCGCCCATCCGGGGCGACAGCCGCGGGTCGTCGGCGAAGTCGCGCAGCACGCGCGCGTAGTCGGCCGGATCGTGGCCGCGGACGAGGAAACCGGTGTGCCCGTCGCGCACGGCGACCGGCAGGCCGCCGACCGACGCGGCGAGCACCGGAGTGCCGGCCGCCTGGGCCTCTATAGCCACCAGGCCGAAGGACTCGCTGTAGGAGGGCATGACCAGCACGGAGGCGGCGCGGAACCAGTCCGCGAGCTGCTCCTGGCCGACCGGCGGGTGGAACCGTACGACGTCCGCGATGCCGAGGCGGGCGGCGAGCTTCTGCAGTCCCTCGGGCTTGGCGAGGCCGCTGCCGCTGGGGCCGCCGACGACCGGCACGAGGATGCGCGAGCGCAGCTCGGGGCGCTGGTCGAGGAGGACGGCGACGGCACGCAGCAGCACGTCGGGGGCCTTGAGGGGCTGGATGCGGCCCGCGAAGAGCGGGATGAGGGCGTCCTGGGGCAGGCCGAGGCGGGCCCGGGCGGCGGCGCGGCCGTCGGCGGGCGAGAAGCGGCTCAGGTTCACACCGGGGTGGACGACGGCGACCTTGTCGGTGTCGGCCGCGTAGTGCCGGACGAGTTCGTCGGCCTCTTCGGTGGTGTTGGCGATGAGCCGGTCGGCGGCGTCGACGATCTGGGTCTCGCCGATGACCCGGGCGGCCGGCTCGGGGGTGTCGCCGTCGGCCAGGTTGGCGTTCTTGACCTTGGCCATGGTGTGCATGGCGTGCACCAGGGGGACGCCCCAGCGCTGGGCGGCGAGCCAGCCGACGTGTCCGGAGAGCCAGTAGTGGGAGTGGACCAGGTCGTAGTGGCCGGGGCGGTGGCCTGCCCAGGCCTGCATCACGCCGTGCGTGAAGGCGCACAGCTGGGCGGGGAGGTCCTCCTTGTTGAGGCCCTCGTAGGGACCGGCGTCGACGTGCCGGACGAGGACGCCGGGGGCCAGTTCGACGGTGGGCGGGAGGGCGGCAGCGGTCGCGCGCGTGAAGATCTCGACCTCGATGTTGATCGCGGCGAGGCGCTGCGCGAGCTCCACGATGTAGACGTTCATGCCGCCGGCGTCGCCGGTGCCCGGCTGATGCAGCGGGGAGGTGTGCACGGAGAGCATGGCCACCCGGCGGGGCCTGCGGTGCAGCCGGAGGCGCGCGGGCGAGGACGCGGAGCGCCGCCCGAGCCTGCCGATGTACTGGCTCACGTGGCCTTCCTCCTTGGCTGCGGGCATACCGGATGGAGGCGCGGGTGCCCTCCAAGCCGGTGCAACACCGGAGGGACGCATTCCCATTCCTGCCGGGGTTCCGAGGGGGCCGTTTTTGCCGAGCCATTACCAGAGGTCGCTCAACCGTTCGAGGGGGGGGAGTGCGTTGCCCGGGGCGGGAGGCGGGCCGGGGGTACACGGTGACGGGCCGAGGCGGGCGGACGAGCCGACGGTTACGGGGCGGGCCGAGGGGCGGCGGGGGCGGGCCGGGGGTCGGCCGGGGCGGGGCGGGGGTCGGCCGTGACGGGGCGGGGGCCGATGGGGACGGGCCGAGGCCGGCGGGGGGACGCGCCGGGGACGGCGGGGGGACGTGCCGGGGCGGGCGGGGACGGGCCGAGGGCCAGCGGTGAGAGACCGAGGACCTGCGAGGAGAGACCGGGGACCTGCGGGGACGGGCCGAGGGGGCGGCGGGGGCGGGCCGAGGGCTAGCGGAGGGCGCATACCCTCTTAGGCATGACAGCCCGCGCGACCCCCCGCCCCCTGGGCACGGTGACGCGCGGGACGACCAATCCCAACCGGCTGCGCCGCATGGACCGCTGGATCGCGGCCACGCACGGCGCGGAGCTGCGCCGCGCCGCCGACCCCGTGGCGGTCGACCTCGGCTACGGCGCCGCCCCCTGGACGGCCGTCGAACTGCTGCACCGTCTGCGGACGGTCGCGCCACGCGCGCGTGTCGTGGGCATCGAGATCGAGCCGGCCCGGGTCGCGGCGGCGCTGCCGTACGAGCGGCCGGGGCTGGTCTTCCGGCACGGCGGCTTCGAGATCCCGATCCCGCAGCGGCCCCTGCTGGTGCGCGCGGCGAACGTGCTGCGGCAGTACGAGGAGGCCGAGGTCGCCGCCGTGTGGCAGCGGCTGTGCGCGCGGCTCGCGCCGGCCGACCCGGCGGGCGGTTCGCGCGGCGGGCTGCTGGTCGAGGGGACCTGCGACGAGATCGGCCGCCGGCACGTGTGGGTCGCGCTCGGCCCGGAAGGGCCCCGCACGGTCACCTTCGCGACCCGCCTCGGCTCCCTGGAGCGCCCTTCGGACCTGGCGGAACGCCTGCCGAAGGCGCTCATCCACCACAACGTCCCGGGCGAGCCGGTGCACGCCTTCCTGCGCGACTTCGACCGCGCCTGGGCCGCCGCCGCGCCCTACGCCTCCTACGGTGCCCGCCAGCGCTGGATCCGGGCGGTACGGGACCTCACGGCCGACTGGCCGGTGGCCGACGGGCCGGTGCGCTGGCGGCAGGGCGAAGTGACGGTCCGCTGGGAGGCGTTGGCACCCCGGTCCTGAGCCCCGGGCCGCGGCCCCAGCCGGGCGGCCCGAGCCGCCCGGCTCAACCCGCGGGGGTACCGCCGGGATACCGCCGGGATACCGCCGGGAACGATCTCTTTGAGTCGTTCGTCACACACCCGGGGAGATCGTCATGCCGGGGGCATACCGGGGAGGGGGCGGCGGGAAGTACTACCTCTGTCGCTTTGCCCGCCGACATGGCAGCATCCCCAGGCGAACCGGAAGTTACTGACGGTTAATCAGTTTGGGGGACGAAGTATGCGTAGGGGCAAGCGTGGCCTGATCGCGACGGCCGTGACCGTGGTCTGCGCGGTCTCGGTGCTGGCGGCACCGGGCACGGCGTTCGCGAGTCCCAGCCCCTCCCCCACCCCGAGCACGGGCCCGACGCTCGCCCCCGGCAAGGACCTCGAAGCCGTCCGCGAGAAGCTCGACAAGCTCTACCGCGCCGCGGCCCGCGCCACCGACGAGTACAACGCCGCCGAGGAGAAGGCGGACAAGCAGTCCGACGAGATCGTGAAACTGGCCAAGAAGATCGTCAAGGGCCAGGAGCGGCTGGAGCAGCTCAAGGAGCGCGCGGGCGCCGCGGCCGCCGCCCAGTACCGCGGCGGCGGACTCCCGCCCGAGGCCCATCTGATGCTCAGCGACGACCCGCAGGAGTTCCTCGACGGCGCCGGCCGGGTCCGCGAGGGCCACCACGCGACCAAGGGCCTGATCGGCGAACTGACCCGCACCCAGGAGGACTTGGAGCAGTACGCCGAGGACGCCTCCGCGCAGTGGAAGAAGCTGGAGGCGGGCCGCAAGGCCAAGGCCGTCGCGCAGAAGAAGATCGAGAAGCAGATCGCGCAGGCGGAGAAGCTGGAATCCGAGCTGCAGAAGGAGGAGCAGGAGCGCCTCGCCCAGCTGGAGAAGGAGGCCGCGGACAAGGCGCAGACCGCCTGGCTCGACTCCGGCATCCTCCAGGAGATCAGCGGAAAGGCCTCCGAGCAGGGCAAGAAGGCCGTCGCGTACGCCACGGCCCAGATCGGCAAGCCCTACCAGTGGGGCGCCGAGGGCCCGAAGAGCTACGACTGCTCGGGGCTGACCTCACAGGCCTGGATATCCGCCGGCCGCGGCATCCCGCGCACCTCGCAGGAGCAGTGGAAGCAGCTCCGCCACATCGACGTCCAGGACATGCGGCCCGGCGACCTCATCATCTACTTCGACGACGCCAGCCATGTCGCGATGTACGTCGGAGACGGCGCGATCGTGCACGCGCCCCGGCCCGGACGGGACGTGACCCTCGCGGGGGCGGGCTCCATGCCCATCCTGGGAGTAGTGCGGCCCGACGCGGGCTGAACGCCCGAGCGCATACCGGATCCCCGAGCACGCACCGGATATCGGACAGTGGACACCCCCGGTGACCTGGCCCACGTGACCCACCCCACCCCGAACCAGCCGCCAAACGCCGCGTCGGCGTGACGTTCGTCATTCCCACGGCATCTCCGGCCTGTCCAACTGCGGGGCATATCGCGGCATATGACACTGGCCGGTGGCGCAGCGGCGTGGCTCACACCATTCCAATGCGGCGCCGACACCCGCTATGGTCCCCGTCGGTGGGTCGAGGTCCCTCGCCCCCGCCATGCCCTCGGGGGGAGGGAAGGAACCCAAGACGATGCCCGTACCCATACCGCGGCAGAGAGCGATCCCGGCCGTGGAGAGTGGTCAGGCGCAGGCCGCGTCCCCGCGCGGCGGCTCCGCCGAGGACTCCGTCACGGACGCCTCGGCCGCGGCCCGCACGCCGGACGCCGGGAACACCACGGACAAGGTGGAGAACCAGACCGCCCACACGAATCTCACCCTGCTGCTGATCGAGGACGATCCGGCGGGTTCGCCGATCGTGCCCGACATGCTCGACCAGGCGGGCAAGCCGATCCGCGTCCGCACGGCCCGCAACCTCACCGAGGCCGAGCGGCTGCTGACCGACGACGTCCACTGCATCCTGCTGGACCTCGCGCTGTCCGCGCCCGGCCGCAGCGACTCCGACGACGAGCTCGCCGTGCTCAAGCACGTGCTGGAGCTCGCGCCCCGGCACGCCGTCCTCGCGCTGACCGCCTCGGGCGACGCCGAGCGCGGCGCGGAGGCCGTGCGCGTGGGCGCCCAGGACTACCTCTTCCGCGACGAGCTGGACGGCCGGCTGCTCAGCCGCGCGATTCGCTACGCGGTGGAGCGCAAGCGCTCCGAGTCGGCCGAGCGCCGGCTCGCAGAGGGCCGGCTGCGCGCCCAGGAGAACCGCCGCCTGGAGCGCGGTCTGCTGCCGACGCCGCTGCTGGACGGCTCCCCGCTGCGGTTCGCCGCGCGCTACCGCCCGGGCCGCTCGCGCGCCCTGCTCGGCGGTGACTTCTACGACGTCGTACGCACGCCGGACGGCACCGTGCACGCCATGATCGGCGATGTCTGCGGCCACGGCCCGGACGAGGCCGCGCTCGGGGTGGAGCTGCGGATCGCGTGGCGCGCGCTGACGCTGGCGGGCCTCTGCGGCGACCAGCTGCTGGGCACGCTGCAGCAGGTGCTGGAGCACGAGCGGGCCGACGACGAGATCTTCGCGACCCTGTGCACCGTGGACATCGCGCCGGACGGCCGCCGCGCGGGCCTGTGCCTGGCGGGCCACCCCTCGCCGCTGCTCGCCAGCCCGGGCCGGCCGGCCCGCCTGCTGCCCTACGACAACAACGGGCCGGCCCTCGGGCTGCTGCCCGGGGCCCGCTGGCCGCGGATGCAGGTGGAGCTGGGGGCCGAGTGGAGCCTGATGCTCTACACCGACGGCCTGATCGAGGGCCGGGTCGGCGAGGGCCGGGAGCGGCTCGGGCAGGACGGCATGACGGAGATGGTCCGCCGCCAGTTCGCCGAGGGCCTGCGGGGCGAGCAGCTGCTGCGGGCGGCGGTGAACGAGGTCCGCGACCTCAACGGCGGCGAGCTGACGGACGACGTGGCGGTACTGCTGCTGGACCGGGTGCCGTAGCCCCGGGCTCCGGGACTGCCGAGGGAGGCTCCAGGACCGCCGGTAGAGGCTCCACCGACCGCCGGTAGAGGCTGCGGGGCTGCCGAAGCCGCTACCGGCCGCCGTTCCACGGGCCGTACGGGCCGTCGCTGCTGGAGCCGCGGTTGCTGCGGCCGCCGCCCGGGAGCGCCCGGATCGCGGGGCGGACGTCGACCATGTACACGATCGTCGCGATGAGGCCGATGATCGGCAGGAACGACAGGATCGGGAAGAGCAGGTTCACCACGAAGGCGAGCCCGAGGATGATCAGCCAGAACGGCTTGGTCTTCTTGTCCGCCGCGCGGTAGGCGTCCTCCCGGCGCACGGCCGCGTCGATCAACGCGAAGCCGCTGAAAACGATCAGGGCCATGCTCAGAAGCGACATAAACCCTTCGAAGCCCTGCATCAGCACAATGTCCACCACCCGACTCGGCTCGTCCTACGCGGTCACCGTACCCGTACAACGGGCCGGGCACCCCCGGGGTGCCCGGCCCGCGTCGGCTCGTGTGCCTACTTCTTTCGCGCCTGCTTCTCTTGTGCCTACTTCGCCGGCGGCGTCGTCTTCTTCGCCGTGGCGGGCTTGCGCGCCGGGGCCTTCTTGGCCGGGGCCTTCTTCGCGGCGGCGGTCTTGGCCTCGGCGGGCTTCGCCGGCTCCTCCTTGACCGCGACCGGCTCCGGCTTCGGCTCGACGGCCACGGCCAGCTCCTCGACGCCCTCGGCGACGTCCTCGATGCCCTCGGCGGCCTCGCCGCGCCAGGTCCGCACGGCCTGCTCGCCGTGCTCGGCGACCTTCTCGTAGGTCTCGCGGGCCTTGACGGCGTACTCGGCGGCCACGCCGACGCCGCGCAGCGCGAAGTCCTGGGCGGTCTCGCCGACCTTCTTCAGGTCCGCGTCGATCGTGCTGCCGAGCTTCTTGATGTCGACGTCGATGGAGCCGATGAACTCGGTGACCTTGTTCTGGAGGGTCTGCTGCGTCTCCTTGACGCGGGCGGAGGCCTCCTTGGCCCGGGCGGACGCCTTCTCCTGGACGGCCTTGGTGTCCGTGTTGCGCACGGCGTCGATCCGCGCCGGGGCCTCGGCGCGCAGCTGCTCCACCAGGGCCGGCACCTTCTTGGCCTGCTGAAGGGCGAGGTCGGCGGTGCCTGCGGCGAAGTAGAGCGGGGTCGGGTCGCTGAAGGTCTTGCGCAGGTCGTCGGTGATGGCCATGGTGATGGTCCTCCCGGATTCTGTCTCGCTTGAGGGTTCGGCTGAGGGTTGTGTGATCCGCAGTCGGCGGCCGGTGCCCTGGTCCGGCTCAGCCGGCCGTCTGCTGCGGATCGGTGTCGCTGCCGCCGGTGGCCTTGCGGGTGCGGCGGGGCTTGGCGGACGTACCGCCGTCGTTCCCGCCGGTACGGCGCTCGGCGGGCGGTTCGCCGTCGGCCGTGCGGGTCCGTCGTATCCCGGTGCCGCCGTCCGGGGCGGATCCGTCCGTGTCCGCCGCGTCGTCGCCGACGACGATGCCGACGACGGCGGAGCCGCCCGAGCCGCCGGCGAGGTCGCCGTCGCCGTCGGTCCCGAACCCGTTCTCCTTGCGGAAGGACTCGTAGATCTGCAGCAGCACCTGCTTCTGCCGCTCGTGCAGCGTCGGGTCCGCGAGGATGACGGCGCGCGTCTCCACCTCGTCCCGGTCGCGCTCGGCGTCGAGGATGCCGGCCCGGACGTACAGCGTCTCGGCGGAGATCCGCAGGGCCTTGGCGACCTGCTGCAGCACCTCCGCGCTCGGCTTGCGCAGCCCGCGCTCGATCTGGCTCAGATACGGATTGGACACCCCGGCGGCGTCGGCGAGCTGCCGCAGCGACAGCTGCGCGTTGCGCCGCTGCTCGCGCAGGTAGTCACCGAGATTGCCGACGTTGAGCGATGCCATGCCTCCACAGTGCCGCACCCCGCTAACTATTGCAAGCACCCGCTTGCAATAGTGCGCCACGCCACGCGGGACGCGTCCCGCGTCCGGCCTCCTGGTGCAGGTGCTCTGGGGCCGGCCTCGCGAGTCGCCGAGAAAGGACGTTGTCGGTGGACTCTGCCAGTGTGTGCGACGTGGATGAACTGGTGGAGCGTGTCGACGGTCGAGATCACGTGCTGGGGGTGGTCAGCCGTCAGGAGGCCATCCGGGAGGGTTGGCTGCACCGGGTCGCCGTGACGGTGTGCCGTGATGAGCGTGGGCGGATCCTCATCCACCGGCGGTCGGAGCAGGTATCGCGCTTCCCAGGGCTCTACGAGGTCGAGGTCGGTGGCGCCGCGCATGTCGGCGAGTCCTATGAACAGGCCGCCGCGCGGGAGCTGGCCGAAGAGCTGGGCGTTCGTGCGCTGCCGCGCCTGCTGTTCACGTTCATCAACCGCAGCGGCTTGAGCCCTCACTGGCTCGGCGTGCACGAAGCCGTGGTGCGGGACGCCATGGTCCCCGATCCCGATGAGGTCGCCTGGCTTGGTTGGCTGACCGAGCCGGAGCTCGACTCGGCCCTGCGGGAGTGGCGCTTCACCCCCGACAGCCACGAAGCCTTCAGCCGGTATCTCGCGTTCCGGACCGCGCAGTCCTGACCTCTCTCGCCTCGCGGGCTGGGACGCCTGCTTGCGGCCAACGCGCCTTGTGAGAGCGGCTGATCGCCATGGCCGAACTCCCGGCGATCGCCAACGCGGACCCGGCAGCGTCCTTCGCACCGCCGCACACCTGGCCGCCGGCACAGCCCCTTCGATCTGGTTCTGGCCGGAGGCCTCTTCGACTACCTCGAAGAACGTCGGGGTGACATCCGCACCATCGCTCGTCAGTCGAGGCCTTCGATGATGCGGAAGTCGCGCTCGAAGCCGGCGGGGAGTTCGGCCAGCGCCTTCTGGTAGGCCGCGCTCTCGTATGCGGTGACCGCCTGTTCGAAGCTGTCGAACTCGATCAGGACAACGCGCTCGGCGATTCCGGCTTCGTGTGCGACGACCCGGCTGCCGATGCCGGCGAGCAGCCGCCCGCCTGCGGCCATGACGGCCAGACCGGCCAGTTCGTTGTAGCCATCAAGCCCCTCAGGGTCTGTGACGGTGGGATAGACGCTGACCCAGTAGCCCTTGGCCACGGTTCCTCCTGTGTTCGGAATTGATCACCAGAAATATGCTCAGATCCATCGCCGGCTCGCTGTGGCGGGCGTTGGTCCGTGGGAATGCGGCATCACTCCTCGCCGGTGGACGGCGCGTCATCCAGAACGGCGGTCGGGCCGCCACCCGCGCCGTCCTGCTGACACGCGTCGACGACCGCTACCTCGGACATGGCACCGGGCCCGTGGTCAGCAGCATGGTCAGGTCCAGTGCGGGCGCGCTGTGCGTCAACGCCCCGACCGAGATGAGGTCGACGCCCGTCCCGGCGATGGCGAGAACTGTGTCCAGGCGGATGGTGCCCGAGGCCTCCAGCAGGATCCGGGAAGCGTCGGCCCGCCCGTCCCGGAGCCTCACGACCCGCTCGATGTCGGCCACCGGCATGTTGTCGAGCATGATCCAGCGGGCTCCGGCGTCGAGGGCCTCGACGGCCTGGGTGACGGTCTGCACCTCGACATCGCTCTCCACGGTCTGCCCGGTGCGCGCCATCCCGCGCCTGACGGCCTCGATCGCGGCGGTCACCCCGCCCGCCGCGGCGATGTGGTTCTCCTTGAGCAGGACCATCGCCGCGAGATCGAGGCGGTGGTTGTGGCCGCCGCCGGCGGCGACCGCGTACTTGTCCAGGGCGCGCAGGCCCGGCGCCGTCTTGCGCGTGTCCAGGATGCGCGCCCCGGTCCCTGCCACGGCTTGGACGTAGCGGTCGGTCAGCGTCGCGATGCCGCACATGCGCTGCAGGAAGTTCAGCGCCGTACGCTCCCCGGTGATCAGGCTGCGCGCCGGACCGGACAGGTGCACCAGGACCTGGCCGTCGGCCAGCCGGGCGCCGTCGGCGACGGCCGGCTCGACCTTGACCTCGGGGTCGACCTGCGCGAAGACCTCGGTGACCACGGGGAGGCCGGCGGCGATGCCGCTGCGCCGGGTGCGGATCTCGGCCGTGGCCGCCAGGTCCTCGGGAACGCTCCACTCGGTGGTGATGTCCTTCCCTGACGCGTCCTCGGCCAGAGCGGCAGCGACGGCGGTCCGTGCTGCCGCAGAGGGAAACTCGGTCGTGGTCATCTGGTCTCCGGCTCTGAGTGGACGTCGGCTTGATGGCGGCGTGCCGGTCACCCGTCTCCCCCGTTTCGATTTCCGAAGCGGTCACCGATGCTAGCGTGTCGGAATTCGAAGCATCAACCCTCCAGAGCTGGACATCCCGACATGGCAACACCCCGACCCGGCAGCCCTGTTCGCGGCTCGACCACCGGCCGCCCTCTCATGGCCGCACTCGATCTGTTCGGGCGGCGGTGGAGTCTGCGCATCCTGTGGGAGCTTCGCGGGGGTCCGCTTGGATTCCGCCCCTTGCAGAAGCGGTGCGACGACATGTCCTCCAGCGTGATGCGGCAGCGCCTGACCGAACTGCTGGATGCCCAGGTGATTCACCAACTACCGGACAGCCGCTACGAGCTCACCCCGCTGGGACACGAGGCGCGCGACGCCCTGAACCCCCTCGTCCGCTGGGCGGAACGCTGGGCGGCCACGATCGACCCCCAAGGGGCGGACCACACCGACGACCAGTCCGCCGGCCGCGTCTCACATCCGGACACCATGGGCGACGGGACGCCGGAGAGGGGCTCCGCGGACTGACACCCCGCCTCGGATCGGAGGCAGGGAAGATGACGACACCTACCGTGCTCAGTCTCGACGCGGCCTCAGCGGAAGGCGGCACCCTGCTCCGACGCCCATTGCCGGAACGACCTGGCCGCGGACCCGGTGACCCGGGGAACGGTGTCGCGCACCGTCAGCAACTCCTCGTTGACGTCCCCGCCCATCAAGTCGAGGACGGCATCCGCGGTCTCGTCTCCCAGGAGGGGAGCGAGTTGCCGGTGGGCTTCCTCCCGGCTGATCTCGATGCAGGCCACCTCCCGTCCCGACGCCGCGGCGATGACCGCGACCTGCCGTCGGACCGTGATGCGCTCCGGCCCGGTCAACGCATACGTCTGCCCCTGGTGGCCCGGCTCGGTCAGCGCCGCACGGGCCACCGCCGCGATGTCCGCGGGGTGGATGGCCGGGAGACCGATGTCCGCATACGGCGCTCGGACCACGCCCTCTTCGCGGATCGACTGCGCCCACCACAGCGTGTTCGAGGCGAACTGCGTCGGCCGCAGCACGGTCCAGGCCATGCCGCTGTCCTTGAGCAGCCGCTCCACGGCCAGGTTCTCGCCGGCCGCGGGCAGATGCGGATGAGTCTGCACGGTGATCGACGACACGAGCACCACATGCTCCACGCCTGCCTGCCGGGCAGCCGCCAGGACCTCCGCCTCCGCGCCCATGCCCGACAACAGAAACAGCGAGCGCACTCCCTCCAGCGCGGCCTTCAGGGAATCCGCCTGCGCGAGATCACCCTCGACAGCCTCGATCCCCTCGGGGAATGAGGCCCGTCCCGCATCCCGAGTCAGAGCGCGCACCGGTGCGGCACCGGCCTCGTGCAACTCCCTCAGCAGCGCACTTCCGATGTTCCCGGTCGCGCCGGTCACGAGGATCATCGTGGTCTCTTCCTGCCGTCAGCCTGTGATCACGTCCACGGCACGCTAAGACCTCAACTTCGCTTGGGGTCAAGGAAGCCGTGCTGCTCGGGACGACGCGCCGGCGAAGTCATCGCTCGCGAGCGACTCTCCTCCGTGCGGCCCGCCACCGAGGCACATGAATCTGCCCGAGGCACACGAATCGGCCCGAGGCGCCCGGACTCGTCCGGACGGGACAGTAGCTTCGGGGGAAGGGCCGTCCGGTGGCCCAACGGGGAGTCGCGGGCAAGGAGTTGGTGATGGACGCGCAGGACACCGCCGAGAGGCTGCGGGCGGTCGTGGAGGAGTTGTCGGAGCGGTTCTACGAGCGGGACGACGTCGTGCGGACGCTGGTGGTGACGCTGCTGGCCGGGCAGCACTCGCTGGTGCTCGGTCCGCCCGGGACGGCGAAGTCCGAGCTGGCCCGGGAGCTGACGGGCCGGATCGAGGGGGCGTCCTACTGGGAGATCCTGCTGTCGAAGTTCACCGCGCCGACGCGGATGTTCGGCCCCATCGACGTCGCCGCGCTGGCCCGCGGCGAGTACCGCCAGGTCTACGACGGCCGCGCCACCACCGCGCACGTCGCGTTCATCGACGAGATCTTCAAGTGCTCCACGGCCGCGCTGAACGAGACGCTCGGCTACCTCAACGAGCGGATCTACCACCCCGAGAACGGCGGCGAGCCGATCCGCTGCCCCCTCATCGGGGCCATCACGGCGAGCAACGAACTGCCCGCCGAGGAGGACGCGGCCGCGATCTACGACCGGCTGCTCGTGCGGATCGAGGTCGGCTACCTGGAGGACCCCGCGAACTTCGCCGCCCTGGTGCGCTCCGCCGTCAGCCGCCCGGCGGCACCGAGACGGACCACCGTCAGCCTCGCCGCGCTGCGGCACGCCGTGGCCGAAGCCGTCCCGGCCGTGGACGTCCCCGACGCGATCGTGGACGCGGTGTGCACGCTGCGGGCCGCCCTGCGCCGCAGGGAACTCGTCGCCTCCGACCGCCGCTGGCGGCAGGCGGTCGGCCTGCTCCAGGCGTCCGCGTACCTCGACGGCCGCCCGGAGGTCGCCGAGGCCGACCTGTCCGTGCTGACCCACGTGCTGTGGAACTCCCCCGCCGAACGCCCCGCCGTCGAACGCGAGGTGCTGCACCTGGTCAACCCCGACGCCAAGGAGGCGCTCGACCTGGCCGACACCATCGAGGAGCTGGAGGCCCAGCTCGACGCCATGGCCGGGCAGTCCCGCGAAGCGCTGAGCGAATGGGTCATCAAGAAGGCGCACCACCAGCTCGCCATGGCGGGCAAGCGGCTGGAGAAGCTCCGAGCGGAGGCGGCGGGCGCCGGCCGTTCCACCGCCGCGATCGACCGGGTCACCGGCCGCCAGCGCGCCGTCCGCGCCCGCGTCCTCACCGAGGCCCTCGGCATGGACGCGAGCATGCTGCAGGACCGGCTGTGACGACCGGCGAAGCGCCGAGCAGCGGACGGGAGGGGTTCGACGAGCCGGAGAGCCGGGGCGGAACATGGCTCGGCCGGGATGGGCTAGAGGAGCCGGAGAGCCCAAGCGGGACGCGGCTGGACGGGGACGGGCTCGACATGCCGACGAACCCGGGCGGGACGCGACACGGCCACGACGGACTCGACCAGCCGACGAACCCAAGCGAGACAGGGCCGGACCAGGACGGACCCGACGAGCCGACGAACCCAAGCCCGACACAACTCGGACGCGACGGACTCGACCAGCCGACGAACCCGGGCGGGACAGGGCTCGGCCCGGCCGCTGCCGGTCCCGGGCGGTACACCGCGGTCGTGGTCGCGGACCCCTTCGACCGGATCACCTGGCACGACACCTACGCGCAGTCGGCCGGACTGCGCGAGCTGGCCGAGGAGTTGGGCGAGCGCTGCCCGCACGCCATGGAGCTTCTCACCGACGTGTTCCTGGCCGCCTACAAGGCCCGGCCCCGGCTGCGCGACAGCGCCGAGATGGACCCGGCCCGGCTCGTGGACCACCGGATCGTCACCTCCCTGGTGGAGTCACCCCGCTTCGCCGAACTGCACCGCGAGACGGCCGGCGACCCCTACGCCGCCGCCCTGGCCGTGCTCGCCCTGTCCGGCGCCCTGCGCGACCTGCTGGACCGAGCCCGCCGGGCCCGGGAGCAGGCCGGGCGGGCGCACGAGGCGCGGCGGGACGCCGACGTCGCGGCGGACGCCGTGAGCGAGGCGCTGGGGCAGGCCGCCGACCGGGCCGACGAGGACGGCACCGTGCCACCCGCGGCCGCCGACGCCGTACGGCAGGCCATCCGGGCCGCCGAGGCCGCCGACGCCCGGGCGCGGCAGGCGCACCAGGACGCCGAACAGGCCCTCGCGACAGCGGCCCCCGGCATCCGCGCCGCCGTGCGGACGGCGGCGGCGAAGGCCGCCGAGGCCGTCCGGGGAGAGACCGCGCTGATGCGGGCCTGGGGCGTCGGGTCCGGCGAGCTGGAGCGGATGCCGTTCGACGAGCGCGCCCGGCTGGCCGAACGGCTGCGCACCGGCCGGCTCGCCCGCTGGGCCGACCTGATCGGCCGCTTCCGGCAGATGGCCGACGGCGAGCGCGCCCGCAAGGTGGAGAACGCCACCGGGGAACTGGTCGGCGTCACGCTCGGCGACGACCTCTCCCGCGTCATCCCCTCCGAACTGGCCTGCCTCGGCTCGCCCGAACTGCGCGCGGTGTTCGCCGCGCGCTACGCCGCCGGGGAGCTGATGCTCTACGACAGCCAGGGCGAGCAGGCCACCGGCCGGGGCGCGATCATCGCGTGCGTGGACACCTCGCACTCCATGTACGAGGCGGGGCCGGGCGGCGTCACCCGGGAGGCCTGGGCCAAGGCCTGCGCCCTGGCCCTGCTGGACCAGGCCCGCCACGCCAAACGGGACTTCGTCGGCATCCTGTTCTCCGCCGCCGACCGGCTCCAGGTGTTCCGCTTCCCGGCCGACCGCCCCGCCGGCATCGCGCGGACCCTCGACACCCTCGACTTCGCGGAGACGTTCCTCGGCGGCGGCACCAGCTACCAGAGGCCGTTGACGGCTGCCGCGGAGCTGCTGGAGGAGGAGTTCGAGGACACCGCCCGCGGGCGGGGAGACATCGTGATGATCACCGACGACGACTGCGGTGTCACCGAGGCGTGGATGCGCCGCTGGAACGACGCCAAGCGGCGGCTGGGCTTCCGGGTGTTCGGCGTGGCCGTCGGCGCCCCGCGCGTCGCCGAGGCCGACTCGGTCCTGGACGCCCTGTGCGACAACCTCCGCGGTGTCGAGGACCTGGCCGACGTGCACGCCGCCGCCGACCTGTTCCGCCTCATCTGACCAGGCCGCCGACGATGCAGAAGGGGTGCCCGGCCGGATCCGTGAGGACCCGCCACCTGTCCTCGTCCGGCTGCCGCTCCGGTTTGCCCGCGCCCAGTTCCAGCAGCCGGGCCTCCGTCTCGTCCAGGTCCACGACCCGGAAGCAGCAGTGCAGTTGCTGCGGGACCGCCGGGTCGGGCCAGCTCGGCGGCCGGTGGTCGTCGACCCGCTGGAAACCGAGGGTGAGCCCCTCCGCGCCGTCCAGGGCGGCGAAGTCGGCGTTCGACTCCGGGTGCGGCGCCAGGCCGGTGGCCTGCTGGTAGAACGCCGCCAGGGCGAGCGGGTCGGGGCAGTCCAGGGTGATCGCGCTCAGCTTCATGTGCACGGGCACGCCGCCTTCGGGCCGGTTCGTCGGGAACTCTCGCGAGCACACCCTAGAAGCGACCGCCCACCACCCCGGGGCCCCAGGACCCCGGGCCCATTGCCGTAATTCACTCGACGTGCCAGGCACCCCCGGCCATGATCCGCACTCGTGACGACTTCACACCGCTTCCTCATCCGGGCCGCCGCCCGCGACAACGCCGAGTGGTGCGCGGCGATGTGCCGGGCGCACGGCGTCACCGGGGAGTTCCGGGAGGAGGCCTGGTCCGCCGCGGCGCGTGCACCGCTCTTCTACCCCGACGCGGTGACGCTGGTCCCGGGCGCCGACCCGGAGAGGCTCACGGCCCGGATCGACCTGGCGTCGCCCGGCGCCTCGGTCAAGGACAGCTTCGCCGACCTCGATCTGACGGAGGCGGGGTTCCGGGTGCTGTTCGAGGCGCGGTGGATCCACCGGCCGGCCGGGCCGCCCGCCGTGGCTCCGGAGCTCGGGTGGGAGGTGGCGGGCGATCCGGCGACGCTGCGTGCCTGGGCGCTGGCCTGGGACGACGGCGCCGGCCACGCGGACCTCTTCCGGGCCGGGCTGCTCACCGACCCGGACGTCTTCGTGCTGGCCGGGCGTTCCGCCGACGGGCGGGTGGTCGCCGGAGCGGTGGCCCGTCGCGGCGAGCACGTGGTCGGCGTCTCCAACGTCTTCGGACGGGACGGCGGGCCCGACACCGCCTGGCCCCTCGTCCTGCACGCGCTCCACCGGCTCTTCCCCGCGCTGCCCGTGGTCGGTTACGAGACGGGCGAGGACCTGGCGGCCGCCCTCCGGCACGGTTTCGAGGCACTCGGCCCACTGCGGGTGTGGCTGCACGACCCGACCGCCTGAACCGCACCCGGCGGGTCGGTCACTCCGGCCTGTGCGCCAGGAACGTGCCCACCTGCCGTTTCGTCCCGCCCTCCGGTTCCTGCACCATCCGGGTCGTGACCTCCAGCCCGGCCCGGCGCAGCAGTTCGGCGATCCGGTCCGGCGGCAGCAGGTACGACTCGTAGGACACCGGATGGCCGCCGTACGCGTGCGTGGGACGCAGGTGCTCCTCCTCGCCCACATGGCCGGCCAGCATCAGCACGCCGCCGGGCGCGAGGGTGCGGTGGAACTCGGAGAAGACGGTCGGCAGCCACTGCGGCGGGGTGTGGTGGGTGGCGTAGTACGCCAGGATGCCGCCGAGTTCGCCGTCGCCGATGTCCAGCGCGGTCATCGAGCCGACGGTGAAGCGGAGTTCCGGGTGGGCGGCCCGGGCCAGCTCGATCATCCTCGGCGACACGTCCACGCCGAACACCGGCACACCCAGCGCGGCGAGGTGTGCGGTCACCTTGCCGGGGCCGCAGCCCAGGTCGGCGACCGGCCCCCGGGTCCGTACGAGGTCGGCGAAGGCACCCAGCATGGCCCGGGACACCGGGTCCAGCTCGGCCGGTTCCTTGACGCGCCGCGCGTAGTCGGCGGCGACGGCGTCGTAGGACTCGCGGATCGCGGCGAGGTGGGGAGGTTCGCTCATGCCGCGACCCTAGGCCGAGGCCGGGCGACGGCACCGACACCACCTCGGACGCACGTACGCCCACGCCAGTACGCCGGGTTACTCCCGCCGTCAGACGACCCCGCGGCCCCGCCCCGGCACCGTGTTCCGCGTGCGGACGAAACCGAAAGAGATGCCGAAGAACCCGAAGCCGATCGCGGGGTCGAACCGGGAGCCGCTCGTGATGCCGAAACTCAGCCGCCGGACGCGACGGGCCGTCCTCGTCGTCCACGTCACCGCCTCCGCGAGCTGGCTCGGCCTCACGCTCGGGCTGCTCGCCCTCGGGACCACGGCCGCCACCACCGGGTCCGCCGTGACCGTGGAGGCGTCCGTCCGGGCCATGAAGCTCTTCGCCGACTGGCTCCTGCTCCCCGTCGCGTTCCTCACGCTCCTCAGCGGCCTGGTGCTGTCGCTCGGCACGGCATGGGGCCTGGCCCGGCACCGGTGGGTCTGGACGAAGTTCTGGCTGACCCTCGCCACGACCACGGCCACGGTGTTCGCCCTGCGGCCCGGGGTGAACGCCGCGGTCACCGCCGTCGCCGCGGGCGGGCCGCTGCCCGACGCCGGTGACGTGCTGTTCGGGCCGGTCGTCTCGCTGTCCGCCTACGTCTTCATGACGGTGATCTCCGTCCTGAAGCCGTGGGGTCTGACCAGGCGCGGCAAGCGACTGCGGACACCCGCCCGGCGCGCCTTCAAGGATGCCTGAAGACCAAGCAGATTTGCCTAAAGCTATTAGGCAGAGGCACACTCTCTTCAGGCAGAAGGGAGAAGCGATATGGCACGGGTGGGCCTGACCGCGGAGCGTCTGACCCTCGCGGGCGCGGAACTCGCCGACGAGGTCGGCTTCGACCAGGTGACCGTCTCGGCGCTCGCCCGGCGGTTCGACGTCAAGGTCGCGAGCCTGTACTCGCACGTGAGGAACTCCCAGGACCTGAAGACCCGGATCGCCCTGCTCGCCCTCGCGGAACTGGCCGACCGGGCCGCCGACGCCCTGGCCGGCCGCTCCGGCAAGGAGGCGCTGGCCGCCCTCGCGAACGTGTACCGCGACTACGCCCGGGAACACCCCGGCCGCTACGCCGCGGCCCAGCTGCGGCTCGATCCGGCGACCGCGGCCGCGAGCGCGGGCGTCCGGCACGCGCAGATGACCCGGGCCCTGCTGCGCGGCTACGACCTGACGGAACCGGACCAGACCCACGCGGTCCGGCTGCTGGGCAGCGTCTTCCACGGGTACGTGAGCCTGGAGCTGGGCGGTGGCTTCAGCCACAGCGCGCCCGACACCGACGAGACGTGGGTACGCGTCCTCGACGCCCTCGACACGCTGCTCCGCAACTGGCCCCCGCCCCCCACGGAAACCCAAGGCTGACACCATGCACACCGAGTCCGACTGGATCACCACCCCCCTCACCATGGAGCTGCTGCGCGGCGCCCTCGACCTGGAGCGCACCGAGCACGGCCTGCTCCCGCACCGGCTGCCCGCCAGGGCCCGCGCCCAGAACTCGGACGCGCAGCTGGCCATGGCCGAATCCCAGCCCTCCGGCGTACGCCTGGCCTTCCGTACCGCCGCGACCGCCGTGGAACTGGACACGCTGCGCACCAAGCGCGACTACATCGGGGCCCCGCCCCGCCCGGACGGGCGGTACGACCTGCTCGTGGACGGCCGTCCGGCCGGTCAGGCCTCCGCGACCGGCGGCAACGTCCTCACGGTCGACATGGCCACGTGGAAGACGGAGTTCACGCCCGGCCCGGTCGGCACGGTCCGCTTCACCGGTCTGCCGGCGGGCGAGAAGGACGTCGAGATCTGGCTGCCGCACAACGAGACCACCGAGCTGGTCGAGCTGCGCACCGACGCGCCCGTCGCGCCCCTGCCGGACCGGGGCCGCAGGGTGTGGCTGCACCACGGCAGTTCGATCAGCCAGGGCTCCGACGCCGCCGGCCCCACGGCCATCTGGCCCGCGGTCGCCGCGTCCCTCGGCGGGGTGGAGCTGGTCAACCTCGGTATGGGCGGCAGCATGATGCTGGACCCGTTCACCGCGCGGGCCATGCGGGACACCCCGGCGGACCTGATCAGCGTGAAGATCGGCATCAACGTCGTCAACCACGACGCGATGCGGCTGCGGGTCTTCGGCCCGGCCGTGCACGGTTTCCTCGACACGATCCGGGAGGGGCACCCCGACACGCCGCTGCTGGTCGTCTCCCCGGTCCACTGCGCCATCCACGAGGACACGCCCGGCCCCTCCGCCCCGGACCTCGACGGGATCAGCGAGGGCCGGCTGCGGTTCGCCGCGATGGGCGACCCGGCGGAGAAGGCCGCGGGGAAGCTCACGCTCGGCGTCATCCGCGAGGAACTCTCCCGCATCGTGCGCCTGCGCGCCTCCGACGACCCGAACCTCCACTACCTCGACGGCCTCGCCCTCTACGGCGAAACCGACGCGGCCGAACACCCTCTCCCCGACAACGTCCACCCGGACGCGGCCACCCACCACCACATCGGCGAGCGTTTCGCGGAACTGGCCTTCGCCCCGGGAGGAGCCTTCGCGGAACGCGGCTGAACAGGGCGGGTGTCAGACCCGCCCCCTACCCTCCCGGGACATGACCGCCACCGCGCCCGACTACTCCCGCCCCGGCCCCCACACCCGCCTGGGGGCCGGGCAACCGGCACTCCTCACGGGCCTGCCGGCCGACCCGGCCGGAATCTGCGCCGCCGTCACGAGCCTGGTCATCCAGCCGTCCGACGCCGCCCGGCTCGGCCTCCCGGAGGCCCGGATCGCCGAGAAGGACATCCGGCCGGCCGCCGGGCTGATCGCGGCTCTGACCGCCCTCGACCCCGCCCCGCTGCACCACCCCCGCAGCCCGGAGCGCCGGGTCGTCGGCACCTGCCGCCACTTCGCCACCCTGGCCTGCGCGTTGCTCCGCGCCCGGGGCGTCCCCGCCCGGGCCCGCTGCGGCTTCGGCACCTACTTCACCGAGGGCCACGGCCTCGACCACTGGATCACCGAGTACTGGCACGCGGGGGAACAGCGCTGGGTGCGTGTCGACACCGAGCACCTCGGCAACGGCCACGTCGAACACCCCGAGGACCTCGCGCCGGGCGAGTTCCTGACCGGCGGCGAGGCCTGGACCCGCTACCGCGCCGGCCTGATCGACCCCGGCCGCTACGGCGTGGCCGGCACCGACCACGCCTGGGGCCCCCACGAGATCAGCGGCAACGCCGTCCGCGACCTCGCGGCCCTCTGCAAGCACGAGATGCTCAACTGGGACGAGTGGGGCCGCATGGCCGAGGCCTACGAGGGCCGGACGGGTCCCGACTACGACCGCCGCATCGACACCCTCGCCGCCACCTGTGCCGCCGACGACCCGGCCGCCCTGGCCCGCCTGTTCACGGACCCGCACTTCGCCGTGCCGCGGCACCTCCTCCCGTAGGCAGCCTCGCCGACACCCACTTTTTTGTGGGTACTGGGCAGCGGCCCCGGCTCCGGGCCAAGCTTGTCGCAGGGCGGCCGGGGAGGCGCCGGAGCGGGACGGGACGGGGGTGACGTGCTCATCAGGAGGCCGGGCGGGTGGCCTCCGTCAGTTTCTCCAGGCGGCGGTGGCCCCAGTCGGACAACGGGGCCAGGGCCTCGGCGAGTTCGCGGCCGAAGGGGGTCAGGGAGTAGACCGTCTTCGGCGGCAGGACGTCGTAGACCTCCCGGTGCACCAGCCCGTCCGCCGTCATCTCCCGCAACGCCTCGGTCAGCACCTTCTCGGTGAGGCCGGGCAGTTGCCGGCGCAGTTCGCCCGGGCGGCGCGGGCCCGACTCCAGCAGCCACAGCAGGGCCGTCTTCCACTTGCCGTCGATCACGGCGATCGCGGCCGTCACTCCGCAGACGTTCGGATCCTGGCGCCGGCGCGTCATCCTCGCCCCTCTTCGTCATCCATGGTCACCGCACTCGACAGTCACGGTCCGTCCATGGTCATCGCTTCCGAAGGAGTTTCAAGCGTGTCCACGTACAGCACGTCCTCGTCCACGGAGCTTTCCGGCCACCCGCTCGCCGAGCGCGCCGGCACGGTCACCGTCCTCGGTCTCGGCCCGATGGGCCGGGCCCTGGCCGGGGCGTTCGTGGCGGCGGGCCTGCGCACCACGGTCTGGAACCGCACCCCGGGCCGGGACCGGGAGCTGCTCGACCGCGGTGCGGCGGGCGCCGCGTCGGCGGCGGAGGCGGTGGCCGCGAGCGAGGTGACCGTCGTCTGCGTGGTGAACTACGACGCCGTCGACGCCGTCCTGCGTCAGGACGAGGTCGCCACCGCCCTCAAGGGCCGGACGGTCGTGAACCTGACGGCCGACACCCCGGCCAGGGCCCGGGACACCGCCGACTGGGCCGCACGGCACGGGGTCCGCTACCTGGACGGCGCGATCATGACGCCGACCACCACCATCGGCACCCCCGACGCCGTGTTCCTGTACAGCGGACCGGCCCCCCTCTACGAGGAACTGGCGCCCGTACGCGAGGCGTTGGGCGGCTCCCACACCCACCTGGGCGAGGATCCGGGCCGGGCCGCGGCCTACGACATCGCTCTGCTCGACATCTTCTGGACCGCGATGGCGGGCTACGCGCACGCCCTGGCGGTGGCCCGGGCCGAGGGCGTCTCCGCGACCGAACTGGCGCCCTTCGCCCAGGGCATCGGAGCGATCCTGCCGCCGGCTTTCGCGGAGGCCGCCGCGGACGTCGACGCCGGCATCTACACCGGCGAGGACAATCCGCTGACGTCGGCCGCGTCGTCCATGGCGCACATCGTCCACGTCTCGGAGAAGCACGGCATCGACGCCGGCGTCATGCGCGCCGCCGAGGGCATGGCCCGCCGGACCATCGGGCTCGGCCACGGGGAGGACGGTTTCCTGCGCATCGCGGAGGTCATCGGACGACGGTGAGACCGGGCCGGGGCGTGGGGCAGGGCCCCCTCAGCCCCGGACGCCGCCCTGGACGTCCTCGAACCCCTGCCCCCTCAGGATGCCGTCGACCTTCGCCCGGTGGGCCGACTCCCAGGCGTCCAGGGTCTCCTCGGCCTCCTTCGCCAGCTTCGCCCGGGCCGCCGCCAGGACCTCCTCGCGACGGGCGGCGGGCACCACCACGACGCCCTCCTCGTCCGCCACGACGACGTCGCCCGGGTCGACGGACACACCGCCGCAGCGCACCCGCTCGTTCAGCGGCCGTGCGGCCGACTTGGTGCCCGGGATGGGGATGACGCCGCGTGCGAACACCGGGAAGCGGGCCTCCCGCACCTCGGCGAGGTCGCGGATCAGCCCGTCGGCGACGAACGCGGTGACGCCCCGGCGCTGGGCGACGGCGCAGACGTTGCCGCCGGCCAGGGCGTAGTCCAGGTCGCCCGACTCCACGACGATGACCGCGCCGGGGGCGGCCCGGTAGATCGCGGCGTGCAGCATCAGGTTGTCCCCGGGCGGACATCGCACGGTGAAGGCCGGCCCGGCCACCCTCGGCACCGGCCCCCACAACGGCCGGATCCCGATGTCCATCACCTGCCCGCGGCCCAGCAGATCGGCCAGCGTGGTCGTGGGTATGTCCGAGAACACGTCTACGTCAGCCATGTGACGCACACTAGCCGCCCCTGATCAGAACGGCAGCGGCTTTCCCCGCACGACCTCCAGCCGCGACACCGCCCGTGTCAGCACCACGTACAGCCGGTGCAGCCCCCGCTCCTCCGCCTCGGCGATCGCGGCCGGTTCGACGGCCACGACCTGGTCGTACTCCAGGCCTTTGACCACGCTCGCCGGCACGAGGGAGACCCGCGCGCCGAGTTCCTCCGGGCCCGCGGCGGCGATCCCGGCCGCGTCGAGGGCCGCCCGCACGCGGGGCACGTCGGCGTCCGCGGCGACGATCCCGACCGAGCCCTCCCTCCCCAGCGCGTCCCGTACGGCGTCCACGACCGCCGACGGCACCGCGTCCAAAGCGGTTTCCCGCATGCGCAACTCGCCGTCCCCGCGCAGCGAGCGGGCCTTCGGCACGTCCACGTCCAGCCGCTCCAGCAGCCGGTTGGCCAGCCCGACGACCGCCCGCGGCACGCGGAAGCCGGTGGTCAGCTCGACCACGGCCGCGTCCGGCTTCCCCAGATGCGTGAGGACCGTGCGCCAGGAGCGTGCCGCCCACGGCGTCGTCCCCTGCGCCAGATCGCCCAGCACCGTCAGCGACCCGAAGGGCGCCCGCCGGGCGATGGCCCGGCACTCCATCGGGGACAGGTCCTGCGCCTCGTCGACGACGACGTGCCCGTACCCCTCCGGATGCTCGATCAGCCCGGCCACCTCGTCGAGCAGCACCAGGTCGGCGGCCGACCAGCGCGCCGACTTCCACGACCGCGGCCGCCCGCCCCACAGCAGCGCCCGCCGCTCGGCGGCGTCCAGCAGCCCGTCCGCGGCCGACGCCAGCACCGCCTCGTCGCCGAGCAGTTCCGCCACGACCTCCTCGGGCCGCACCCGCGGCCAGACGGCGTCGAGGCACGCCGTCACCGGCCGCGCCCGCTCGACCCGGCGCACCCAGGCGTTCGGGGGCGGCCCGGCCCGCCGCTCGGCCTGCTCGCGCAGGCACCGCACGATCCGCGCCCGCACCCGCTCCCGCCCGACCCCGTACGGCGGTTCCTCCTCCCGTACGTCCCGCACGATCCGCGCCAGCTCCTCCGCCCGCACCCGCCACCGGTACGACCCGTCCGGCACGGCGAGTTCACCCGCCCCCTCCGGGCGCACCCTCGCGTACAGGGCCCGCCGCAGCACCCCGGCCATCCGGGCGTCGTGCTTGACGACGGCGGCGGCCTCGTCGTCCACGGCGCGGACCGGCCACCGGGCGATCTCCTCGGCGAGCGTCGACTGCCGCACCCCCGTCTCGCCGAGGGCCGGCAGGACCTCCGCGATGTACGACAGGAACGTGCGGTTGGGCCCGAGGATCAGCAGGCCGCCGCGCCGGACGCGCTGCGGGTGCGTGTAGAGCAGGTACGCGGCCCGGTGCAGGCCGACGGCGGTCTTGCCGGTGCCGGGCGCGCCCTGCACGCACACCGACAGCGCGAGGTCCCCGCGGACGAGGTCGTCCTGCTCGGGCTGGATGGTCGCGGCGATGTCCCGCATGGGCCCGACCCGGGGCCGTTCGATCTCCCGGGCGACGATCTCGCTGGCCCGGCTCTCCCCCTGCCCGAGGTGTTCGTCCTCCAGGCCGGTGAGGTCGGCGGAGTCGCCCCGGCTGCCGGGCGCCCACCCGAACCTCCGGCGTACGGCGACGCCCTGCGGGTCCCGGGCGGAGGCCTGGTAGAAGGCGCGCGAGACGGGTGCGCGCCAGTCGACGACGAGGGGCGGCTCGGCCGGGTGCTCGGAGATGCGCAGCCGCCCGATGTGCAGCTCGCCCTGCTCGCCCCGCAGCGCCCCGAAGAACAGGGGCCCCTCGGGCAGTTCCCGCAGCGCCTTGGCCCTGCTGCGCAGCTGGTATCCGAGGACCTCGGCGTCGGCACCGGACGCCGAGACGTCCTCGCCGACGACGACCTGTCGACCGGCGCCCTCGACCATCGCGGTGAGGGCCTCGCGGCAGCGGTCGTGGTGGGCGCGTTCCTGGTCGAGGGCGTGCTGGAGGACAGGCTCGGTGGACGTCATTCCACCGAGCGTACCCAAAAAATGTGACCGAGTTAAATTTATTACCGAGTTTCGGAGGGGAGGCCCGGCGGCAGCCCGGCCGCCAGCCGCTCGAAGGCCCGCTCCGCCGCCGCCACCGCCTCGGCCCGCACGTCCGCCGCCCGCTCCCCCGCCGCGATCCGCCGCCAGTTCTCCAGCGCGAGGATCCGCTGCACGGCCATGATCTGCCCCGCCGCCAGCCGCGCGTCCAGATCACCCCCGAGCACCTCGGCGAGCGCGGCCTCGGACCGCTCCTGGTGCAGATGCGCCCGGGCGACCAGGGACGGCGTCTCGTAGAGGAGGCCGTGGAAGGCGAGCACCCGGGGATCGTCGTTGAGCCCGGTCACGGGATCACCCCGCTCCAGCCCCTCCAGGAAGTGCCGCCGCAGCGCCTCCACGGGGGCCTGTGCCGACCCCGCCACGACCCGGGCGGCCTCCCCCTCGTGGTCGGCGATCCGGTACAGCACCAGATCCTCCTTCGCCGGGAAGTACCGGAACAGCGTCGGCTTGGAGATCTCGGCCGCCGCCGCCACCTCCGCGACGGACACCGCGTCGAACCCCTTCTCCAGGAAGAGCCGGATGGCGATGTCCGACACCGTCTCGTACATCCGCCGCTTCTTGCGCTCACGCAGCCCGGTCTCGCTCATGGGGCGAGCCTACGCAGCCCGCCGCCTGCCGCTAGGGCCTGTCGTTTGGATCAGGTCGCAGGACAGTGACGGTGCTGTTCAGTGCCGGTGAGCGGGGTCATGGGGGTACCTCCCTGCTCGAGCGCAGCCGAGAGCTTGGGGGAGCGTGCAGCTGCAAGGCGGAGGAGGGCGTCGACGCGATGGGGGTGCCCCCTGCTCGAGCGAAGCCGAGAGCTTGGGGGAGTCGGCAACCGACGACAACGCGGCAGATGTGCGTGCCAGGCCCCGCGTCTGCGGCGTGATCCAAACGACAGGCCCTAGGCGAGGGCGCGGGCCCGGCCGGGGGCGGCCGGTGCGGCCTGGGGCAGGGCCCGGGTCAGGGCGACGGAGCGGGCCGGCAGGCCGAGCGAGGCCGTGGCGGCCGCGAGGGTCATGGCGTACGAGTCCACGGCCCGGCGCACGTTGGGCGCGTCCAGCCCGGCTCCCGTGACCAGCCGGTCGAGGTCGACGTACGCGGACCGGACGATCTCGACCCAGCGGTAGACACGCCAGTCCCGCCGCCAGTCCCTGGTGTACTCGGCGGGCAGCGCGTTCTCCCACTGCCGGAACATGCGCTCGCGGATCTCCGGCCTGGTCGGGGTGAGGTGGATGTGCCGCACCAGGTCGTACAGCGGGTCCCCGACCATCGCCATCTCCCAGTCGATGATGGTGAGGGCGAGATGGTCCCGCCTGGAGTGCCTGACGAGGTTCCAGGGGTTGAGGTCGCCGTGCAGCAGGGCGTGCCGGCGCGGGGTGAGGCGGTGCCGGGCGAGGATCTCGCTCAGCCGGTCGGCGTCCGGCAGGCCCAGCGCCTTGGCCCGCTGCTGCGACTCCTTGGGCAGTCCCCGGACCAGGTCGACCAGTTGCCGGCTGAGCCAGGTGTAGAAGTCCCACTCCCCGGCGAGGGGGTCGAGCCCGGTGCAGTCGACCCGGGTGAGCTGGCCGAGCTGGTACACGAGTCCGTCCGCCTCGTGCGGCAGCAGGCCGTTCACCGGGTGGCTGGGCGGCCGGTCGCTGTGCAGCGGTCCGACGTAGGTGTGGACGGCGAAGGCGTCCCCGCCGTGGCTCCTGCCGAGCGCCAGCACCCGGGGGGCCGTCACGTCGACCTCGGAGCGGGCGATGGCGCGCAGCACGGCGTGCTCGCTGAGGTGGCTGGGCTCGCGGCGGCGGAACGAGGCGATCCTGCGCCGCACCACCACGGGCACGTCGACGCCCGGCACGCGGACGACGGAGTTGAGGTGCGCGGTGCCCTTGAACACCCGGCCGGCCGGGGCCGTGCCCTCCGCGAGCAGGGCGTCGCGTACGGCGGTGTGCGGGAAGCCGGGGTGTTCGGGCACCCGCTTGTCGGGGGTCCAGGTGAGGGTGGGGACCGGCCGGAGGGCGGTGGTCCGCCGGTGCCGGGAGTCCCGGCGGCGCAGCAGCACCCGCTCGATCTCCGTCTCGCACGGCACCCTGGCCAGCCCGAGCGGCTCGGCGGCGGCCGCCAGCGCCCGGTGCACGGTGGCCGTGGCCTCGGCCAGGCTCCGGTCGTCGAGCCGGTCGTCCAGCGACCGGGCGGCGCGCATCACGTCCGGATAGACCGACTGGGCCCGCTCGAAGGCGACGTAGTGGCGCAGGTCCCTGGTCAGGCCCTTGACCGCCGAGGGCCGGCACTCCTCCATGGCCTCGGCCCAGGCCTGCTGGACCTCGTCCCACTGCGAGGCCGGGTACCGCATCCGGACCAGGTGGGTCGCCAGCTCGTGCAGCGGGTCGCCATAGGTGGCCAGCTCCCAGTCGACGCAGGCGACGGACCGGTCCTCCGCGGAGACGATGAGGTTGGCGCGGTGCAGGTCGGTGTGGAGCAGGGTGTACGGCCGCCGCGCCATGGCGGGGATCCGCTCGGCCAGCCTGGTCAGGGCGTCAGCGGGGACGCCCAGGGCCTCGAACAGCCCGCCGAAGGCACTCCAGTTGGGCTGCCGGACCTGACGGTCGGCCAGCAGGGCCAGGGTCCGCAGGAACCCCCTGCTGTCTTTGTCGCTGCTCGGCCGTGCGCCGGGCACGGGTGGCAGGGCCTCCCGGCGGACCTGGGACATCCGGGCGACGGTCCGCATCAGCGAGGTGATCAGGGGGCGGTCGACCGGCTCGCCGTTCCCGCGGAGGCTGGAGAGGGGGACGCCCTCCACATAGCTGTGGACCGCTGAACCGTTCCGCCAGGCCAGGCATTCGGGGGTCCCGGGCAGCACGCCGTTGATGGCACGCAGGACGTCGGGTTCCTCCCAGGTGCGGATCACCACGGGCAGCGCGTTGCGGACCCGCAGCCGCACTATCGCCGGGGTGCCGGCCTCGCGCCCCACGTACCGGGCCATGGGCTCGGTCAGGGGCAACACGAAGTTCCGGTTGTGATGGCCGTCGTACATCACGCCGTCTGTCTTCGCCCGCCGCACGAACTCCCCGTAAGGATCGTGCGCGGGGAACCTCCCCGGGGGAGGTGGGGGAACCGGCTGCGCGTGCACCGGCTGCTCCTGGATCAAGTGCGAGGCTCCGGAAAGTTTCGCAGAGCCTATCGCCGCCCCGATGCCCCCACGACTCGAGTCGACCGATCCCTGGTCTCAATGAGGTAACCGTGACACTCCGCTACCCGCACGGCTACACACACAGGAAAGCGGTGGTCCCGGCCGGTCACCCGGTCGGGACCGTCGTCACCACCAGCCGAGCTGGTTCCCCACGGTCACCACCGTGTCCACGACCACGAGGGTCGTCGACACATGGTCGGCAGTGACTTTCGGGAACTTCGACCAGTCGCGACGCCGCCAACGCGCCCCAAGACTCCGCAGAAGCCTCAAGGCAACCACCTCCCAGCCGGCCCGAACCGGCACCGGGGTACGGCCCCGAGCCGTGAGAACGCACCCGCGCTCCCAATTGACGAGCACGACGCGTCGGCAGGGACCGGGAGTCGGAAGGCGTGGCGGAACGTTAGTCCCTCGGGGCAGCCCCGCTCGACCAGAGTGGGCTATTCGTCCACGCGGTGGGTCAGTTCGCACCCTTCAGCGCCACCAGTACCTCTTCCAGTGAGCGCACGATGTGGGTTCGTTCGACGCCCGCGGTCAGCAGCAGGTTCAGCTTCTCGTCGTTACGCGCGTAGCCCAGGAACGGGACGTGCAGTTTCTGCGCGGCCTCGTAGTCCGTCCCGGCGTCGCCCAGCATCAGTGCCTGCGACGGGTCCGCGCCCAGGGACTTCAGGGCCTGGGAGAGGAAGTGGGGGTGCGGCTTCATCTGGCCGAGGTCCTTCGTGCGGCCGTATATGTACGGGAAGCAGCCCTTGAGGTACCGGGTCTCTATATACGAGGCCGCCGCGAGCGCGGAGTTGTTCGTGGTGATGGCGAATCTCGCCCCGAGCGCCGACCACGTCCTGATCAGCGGATCCGCGTACGGCGTGGGCAACGCCGTCGGCACGGCGGTGAGTTCCTGCTGGGTGAGCCAGTCCTCGAGCAGGGTGATGAGATCACTGTCCGGGTGCCGCTCGTTGACGCCGAGCAGCACGGCCTGCGGGTCCGGGTGGAAACGTTCCTCCTCCCTGAGCAGCCCGCCCAGCCCCCGCCCCTGGATCAACTTCACCAGTTCCCGGGCGACATCGTCCGCCGGGTGACCGGCGAACAGCCGGCAGATCGGACCGTCGAGGTCCCAGAGGACGTAGCGAACAGGAGCGAGCAGTTTCCGCAAGTCTTCGGTCGATGCCGTCACCGCACCAGTCTGCGTCGTATCAGAAGTCACTAGGAGAGTGTCAGGTTCGTGGTGATGGTTTCCCAGAGGGCGTCGAACCACTTCTGGGATTCCTCCACGAACGCCGCGTCCCGCCGACCCGCCCGCTTCACGAAGGAGAAGAGGAGGGACTGCGAGCCGAGGACGTCGTACATGTCCAGGGTCTGGCTGCCCCACTCCTCCTCGCGCCTGGTCAGCATGTAGTAGCCGATCAGCGCCTCCTCCCCGTTGAGCAGGTACAGCTTCACCGGCGGCGTGAAGGGCAGCGCCCGGAACGTCACATGGACGTCGATGCCGTGCGTGGAGCGCAGGGCCAGCAGGTTGTGCCGCAGCACCTGCCCCTGCGCGTTGCGCATCGACAGCCAGCGCTGGTGGACCGGGTTGTCGTCGCCGTGCGCCTCCACGGGCACGGGGAATGCCAGTTCGATGTCCCGGGACGGGACGAGAATGCGCACGTCGATCGACTCGGGGCGGATACGGCCCTCGTGGATCAGCCGGAGCGGCTCCCCGATGGCGACCATCAGCGTCTCCGCGGTGTGGCAGACGACGTCGACGCGGACGCGCGGGACCGAGAACGCCTCCGTCAGGCGCGGCGCCAGCCCCACCATGGTCCGCTGCGGTTCGCCCCGGGCCGGTGCGGGCTCGGCGATCCGCGGCGGGCTGCCCTTGCTGACGTTGGTGAGGAGTCCGTCCTCCTGGAGTGCCTTCAGGGCCTGGCGGACGGCGCCGCGTTCCACGCCGAACTCGTCCGCGAGTTCGGCCTGGGTGGGCAGGCGGTCCCCGGGCCTGAGCTCACCCGCGCGGATACGTTCCCGCAGGGTGTCGGCGATCTCCTGGGGCGAGAGCCTTCTGCTGCCGTTCACTGCCACGTTCTCCTGGGTCACGACCAAACGCTACAACTCTGATCCATCTGGCGGGAGTTGTTTGAAAGTTGTTTATACCTAGGGGCCAAGTGGGGACAACTAAATCAGAGTTGGTTGCCAACTTACCTCAGTTGGCGGAAGTTTTGCTTCCGAAGGGGGAATCCGATGCCCGCCCTCGCTCTCCTCTCCGCCGCCTTCGTCGTCGCCTTCGAGCAGCTCGTCCAGTGGAAGTACGGCCCGGCCGGAATCGTCGGGCTGATCCTTCTCACCGTGGGCATCAAGGCCAAGAGCCCGGCCGTCAGCTCCGCGGGAGCGGTCGTGCTCGCCCTGCTGATGACGGGGCCCGCCCGCTAGGTCAGCTCGTGAGCACCAGTTCCGAACTGATCGTCTCCCACAGTGCGTTGAACCACAGGTGTGACTGCTCCACGAACGTCGTGTCACGCAGGCCCTGCCCCTGCCGGAACGAGAACAGCATCGACTGGGTGCCCTGGGCGTCGTACATCTCCAGGTTCTCGTGGTCGATCTGGGCCTCCCGGCGCATCAGCGTGTAGTACGCGAACAGCGCCTCCTCCCCGTTGAGCAGGTACAGCTTCACCGGCGGCGTGAAGGGCAGCGCCCGGAACGTCACATGGACGTCGATGCCGTGCGTGGAGCGCAGGGCCAACAGGTTGTGCCGCAGCACCTGCCCCTGCGCGTTGCGCATCGACAGCCAGCGCTCGTGCACCCAGTCGTCGCGGTCCTGCTCGACCGGCACCGGGAAGGCGAGGTCGATGTCCCGGCTCGGCAGCAGCACCCGGACGTCGACCTTGGCCGGTTTCAGCCGCCCGGCGTGGATCTGGCGCAGCGGCTCGCCGATGGCGAGGGTGAGGGAGATGGACGTGAGGCACACGGCGTCGATCTCGACGTGCTCCGCCGCGAACGCCGCCGCGATACGGGGCGCGAGGCCCACCGTCGTGGGCAGGGGCGGGGCTTCCGGGCCGGTCAGCGCCCCGGCGGGATCGGGAGCCACGGTCGCCGGGCTGCCCTTGGACACGTTGGTGAGCAACCCCTCGGACTGCAGGACGCGCAGCGCCTGGCGCACCGCCCCGCGCTCGACGCCGAACTCCTGTGCCAGCTGGGCCTGGGTGCGCATGCGTTCACCCGGCCGCAGTGCGCCCGACCTGATCCGGGCGCGCAGCTCGTCGGCCACCTCGTGATGTGTCCGCTGTGGCCGTAGCGACCTCTTCCGTCCATTGACGGAGGCGTGTTCCGGGTCCACGACTCAACGCTACAACTTCCCGCCATCTTTCGGCAGTTCAGGGAAAGGTGGTTATGAGACGCTTCCAAGCGGAGATAAGTACTGTGAAGTTGGTCGCCAACTTGAGCGACATGGTCAGACCTCCCGGAGGTTGGCCACCCGCCACGGGACTCCCTTCCGGAGGGGAGCCGGGAGCCCCGCCAGGCCGGCAGCACCGCACAACAACCACAACCGAACAGCTCGCTACGGATGCGGGTCCCCGTCCACCGGCAGAAGGGAGCGGCTCAGAACACGTCCGGGCACCACGGCCGCCTGGACGTACGCAGCAGGGCGTCGGCCTTCCGGGCGGCGCCCGCTCGTTCTTCCGCCACCCGCCCGGCCGCCGCGAGCCGCACCGCCGACTCGTCCCCGAGCCACAGCGCCCCCAGATCGCCGAGGCCCACCACGAGTTCGGCGCTCTCGCGGGTCGGCGTACAGGACGCCCCCTCGGCGGAGGCCTCCAGCCGGTAGCGCCCGCCGGTCAGCCCGTCCACCCCGGCGACCTCCAGGACCAGCGTCCCCTCCCCCTCGTACGTCCGCGCCTCCAGCGCCCGTTCGACGTCGAGGATCCGCACCCACAGCCAGTCCGCCAGCGACGTGATGGCGGCCGCCCGCGGATCCGGCAGGAACAGCGGGAGCAGGTCGTCGGGCGCCCGGTAGCCGCTCTTGACCCGCACCACCCAGTCGATGGAGCAGAGGTACTGCCACAGGGCGCGCTCCGCGGCCGGGGTGACGCCGGTCAGCCACCGCACGGCCGCCGTGTTCAACGGCTGCTTGGCGTCGCCCCAGTTGTCGTCCACGTCGTAGGCGGCCATGCCCTCGACCTCGCCGGACGCCGAGCGGTACACGGCGAAGAAGGGCTGCTTCCAGGAGGGCTCGACCTGTACGGCGCCGGTGTTCCACTTCCACCACACCTCGTCGCGGTCGATCGCGCCGGGCCGGCGGCGGCACAGCCGGGCGTGCAGATCGGGGCCGAGCTCGCGGACCTCCTCGCCGTCCACCAGGTCGATCCGCCCGCCGTCCGCCGGACCCGCCCAGCGGGCGTCGAGGCCGGAGCGCGGCACGTCGACCGTCCACTCCGCCGTCCAGGTCGCCGGCCCGAAGCCGTAGCGGCCGTAGATCGGGTACTCGGCGGCGATCAGCGTCGCGACGACGTCCCCGCGCTCCTTCGCGGCGGCCAGGTCCCGCGCCATCATGCGGCTGAGCAGCCCGCGGCGGCGGTGGGTGGGGTGGACGGTGACGCCGGAGACGGCGTCGGCCGCGACCCTCGCCCCGCCCACGGCCGTGAGCTCCTGGTCGAAGGAACGGAAGGTCGCCACGCACCGGCCGCCGTCGAAGGCACCGAGGTAACGGCCGGGGACGAACCGCTCGCGGCGTCCCTCGATCTCCTCCTCGGACAGGACGGGCACCCGCAGGAAGCCGGTGTTCACGGCCCGCAGCCAGTCCGTGAACTCGGCTTCGGTGACGGGACGCACGTCGATGCCGTCGGCACGCGATGGGGAGGCCATGGCCTCACGCTAAGGGGAGGGCCGGTCGGTGTCGCGTGAATATCCGACCGGCCCTCCCCGACGCCCCCAGGGGCGCTCACACCAGCAGATCGTCGACCTGCGCCTCCCCTTCGCGGTACCGGCGGGCGATCTCCGCGCTGCACTCGTCGGCCGTGCGCTGGAGCCGCTGGCGGCGCCGGGAGACCTGCTGCTCGTAGCGCACGAGCCGCCCGATCCCCGTGTTCAGTTCCAGGTCCGTGCGCGCGTCCAGATCGGACAGCTCGACCTCGGCGAGCATCTCGGCGGCCAGCCGCCGGTACTCCTCGCCCTGGGGCGTGCCCAGGGTCACGTGCCGGGCGGAGGAGCGGTGCCGGGCGGGGGCGTCGCGCAGGATCTCCGCGAGCCGCTCGACGACGGACGCCTCGGCGGGTGCGGCGACGGCCGACTCGCCCTCCGGGGTACGCCGTGCCAGCTCCGCGCGCAGGATGTCGATCCGGCCCTGCAGCAGCCGCCGTACGTAGCTGAGGTCGGCCTCGTCGCGCTGGGCCTCGCGGCGCAGCGTGCGCAGCTCGGGCAGGCTCAGTGCGGTCAGGTGGTGCTCGGGAGTGTCCGAGGGCAGCCGCGGGCTGTCCGTGCGCTGTGTGGGGGGCCGGTGGTACTCCGGCGCCCCGGTCCCCGTGATCCCCGTGTACGCCGACCAGACAGCCCCCGGCTGCTGCCCGGTGCTTGGTGTGCTCATGTGCCTCGACCGTCCCCTCGACCGGTGTGTGCAAGCATCGTGCCACCCCAAGTGGCCGCTATGGGAACGAGTGCCCCCGATAGACCCCAGATGGGCGGTTAAGCAGCAAAATACGGTCCAGCGCAGGCAGTTGGCGCCCGGCGCAAACCACCCTTTCGGGCCATGCGTACACCACGCGCGGCGCTGACTTCACCGCCCTGCATGATGGACGTATGCGAGCAGTGGTGCAGAGGGTGGACGGCGCGAGCGTCGTCGTGGACGGCGAGACCGTGGGGGCGATCGAGGGCGAGGGGCTGTGTGTCCTCGTCGGCGTCACCCACGAGGACACCAAGGAGAAGGCGGCCCAGCTGGCCCGCAAACTCTGGTCGATCCGCATGCTGCACGACGAGAAGTCCTGCAGCGACATCGACGCCCCGCTGCTGGTGATCAGCCAGTTCACGCTCTACGGGGACGCCCGCAAGGGCCGCCGCCCCACCTGGAACGCGGCCGCCCCGGGGGACGTCGCCGAGCCGCTGGTCGACGAGGTGGTCGCCCGGCTGCGCTCGCTGGGCGCGACGGTGGCCACGGGCCGTTTCGGGGCGGCGATGCGTGTATCACTGACGAACGACGGCCCGTTCACCGTGCTGATCGAAATCTGACCCGAAAGGTCTACAAGCCTTACGGCTCGACGACGACTTCCTGGGCCGCGGCCGTGTCACCGGCCACCAGGGGCGCGTCCACCGGCACGTTCCGCTTCACCAGGGCGAGGGCGACCGGGCCCAGCTCGTGGTGGCGCGCGGAGGTCGTGATGAAGCCGATCTTCCGGCCGTCGGGGCCGTCGTCCGCGAGGCGGAGCTCCGTCCCGGCCACCGGCAGGTGGACCTCGCTGCCGTCCAGGTGCAGGAAGACCAGCCGGCGCGGCGGCTTGCCCAGGTTCTGCACCCGGGCGACCGTCTCCTGGCCCCGGTAGCAGCCCTTCTGCAGGTGCACCGCCGAGCCGATCCAGCCCAGCTCGTGCGGGATGGTGCGGTGGTCGGTCTCGAAGCCGAGCCGGGGCCGGTGCTGCTCCACGCGCAGCGCCTCGTAGGCGAGGAGCCCGGCGGGCGGCCCGGCCTGCGCGGCGTACGCCTCCAGGTCGGCGCGCGGCAGGAACAGGTCCCGGCCGTGCGGCGTCTCGCGGACGACGGCGCCCTCGGGGACCTCGGCGATGGAGCCGGCCGGGAGGTGGACGACGGCGGTGTCGGCCGTGCGGTCGGCGACCTCGACCCGGTAGAAGAACTTCATCGACTCCAGGTACGCGATCAGCGCGTCCTGGGTGTTCGGCTCCACGTGGGCCCAGACGGTCGCGCCGTCGTCGACGAGGTACAGCGCGTGCTCGATGTGGCCGTTGGCGGAGAGGATCAGCGCCTCGGTGGCCTGGCCCGCCGGGAGCTCGCTGACGTGCTGGGTGAGCAGCAGGTGCAGCCAGGCGAGCCGGTCCTCGCCGGTGACGGCGACGACCCCGCGGTGCGAGAGGTCCACGAAGCCGGTGCCGTCGGCGAGGGCGCGCTGCTCGCGGAACAGGTCGCCGTAGTGGGCGGCGACGCCTTCGTCCACGCCCTCGGCGGGGACGGCGCCGGGCAGGGTCAGCAGGGGGCTCTTCATATCCGTAAGCCTACGACTCGGTAGTTGAAGCCTTGAGCGTGCAGTCCTGGCAGCGGCCGAAGATCGCGAAGTGCTTCATGTCGGTGTCGAAGCCGAACTCGGCCCGCAGCTTCGCCGTGAAGTCGGCGGCCACGGAGACGTCCGCCTCGATGACGTTCTGGCAGTCCCGGCACACCAGGTGGATGTGGTGGTGCCGGTCCGCGAGGTGGTACGTCGGCGCCCCGTGCCCGAGGTGGGCGTGGCTGACCAGCCCCAGCTCCTCCAGCAGCTCCAGCGTGCGGTACACCGTGGAAATGTTGACCCCCGACGCCGTCTTCCTCACTTCCACGAGGATGTCGTCGGGGGTCGCGTGTTCCAGGGTGTCCACGGCTTCGAGCACGAGTTGCCGCTGCGGGGTCAGCCGGTAGCCGCGCTGCCGCAGATCGCTCTTCCAGTCGGTGCTCACCACACGGACGAGTCTAGAACTACTTGAAGAAAGCGATGCCGTCGTCGGGCAGGTCGTCCGGCAGGGCCTTGGCCCAGCGCTCGACCTCCTCGGGCGTGACGGCCTTCTTCAGGTGGGCCGACATGTAGGGGCGCAGCTCGACCTCGGGGGTCTGCTTCTCGCCGACCCACATGAGGTCGCTCTTGACGTAGCCGTACAGCCGCTTGCCGCCGCTGTAGGGCCGGGAGGCCGCCGTGCGGGCCACCGCGTCGGTCACGAGGTCGATCTGCGGCTTCTTGTCGGCGAGCTCGCCGTACCAGATCTCGATGACGCCGTCGTCGCGGGTCATCGTCACCTCGACCTTGCGGTCGGCGTCGATCCGCCAGAAGCCGTGCTCGGACTCCAGCGGGCGGACCTTGTTGCCGTCCTTGTCCAGGACCCACGAGTGGGACCGGTACTCCAGGAAGTCCCGGCCGTCGTGGGTGAAGGCGACCTCCTGCCCGAAGTTGCACTTCTCGGAGCCGGGGAAGTCGTGCACTCCGGCGCCCGCCCAGTTGCCGAGCAGGAAGGCGAGCGGGACGAGGTCCTTGTGGAGGTCGGACGGGATCTCGATCATCAGAACTTCCTAGAGGTGGGTCAGCGCTGGCCCTGGTACAGCTTCTTCACGGTCAGTCCGGCGAACGCGAGGACGCCGACGGCGACCAGGACCAACAGGATTTCGAAGAAAAGCTCCACGGGGTGCTCCTTGAGCGGGGTGCGGATGTGTGCACAGGGCCGGCCCCAGCTTACGCGGGCCCCTTCGGCACTACGATTCCGGCTATGGCGAAGAAGCTGGTGATCAAGGTGACGGCCGGGGCGGACGCCCCCGAGCGGTGCTCCCAGGCGTTCACGGTGGCGGCGGTGGCGGTGGCCAGCGGCGTCGACGTCTCCCTGTGGCTGACCGGCGAGTCCTCCTGGTTCGCCCTGCCCGGCCGCGCCGCCGAGTTCGAGCTGCCGCACGCTGCGCCCCTGCCCGACCTGCTGGACTCGATCCTCGCGGCCGGCCGCGTCACGCTGTGCACGCAGTGCGCGGCCCGGCGCGAGATCACGGAGCAGGACGTCGTCGAGGGCGTGCGGATCGCGGGCGCGCAGGTCTTCGTCCAGGAGGCCCTGGCGGACGGGACGCAGGCGCTCGTCTACTGAGACTCCGTGTACAGGCAGAACGGGTGCCCGACCGGGTCCAGCAGCACGCGCACGTCGTCCTGCGGCTGGAAGGCGGCGAGCCGGGCCCCGGCGGCGACGGCCCGGTCCGTCGCCCCGGCCAGGTCATCGACCTCGATGTCCAGGTGCATCATCATCTGCTGCCGCCCCGGACCGCTCGGCCAGACGGGCGGGACGTACGCGGGCTCGGTCTGGAAGGACAGCCCCGTACCGCCGCCGGGCGGCCGGATGTGCACCCAGTCCGGGCCGTCCTCGCCCGGCCGTACGGCCCAGCCGGGCAGCAGCCGCAGATAGAAGTCCGCCAGTTCGCGGGCGTCCGGTGCGTCCAAAGTCGCCGCCGCCAAGCGCATGGCCCTCCCCTGCCGGTTCACTGCCGGCGCTTCTTGCCGTCCAGCTCGTCCCACCACTCGTCCGACTGCGGATCCCCGGACGGGTCGTCCCACCAGCGGTCGTCCGGCCCGCGCCGGTTCGCGACCATGGCCGCCACGGGCGGGATGACCATGGCGACGACGCACATCCCCACCGCCACGGGCACGGACCACAGCCGCACGACGCCCCAGGCCAGGACGAAGAGGCCGATGCACAGGCCCATCATCGCGAAGTACGTGTGCCGTCGCCGTGCGTACATACGTCCAGCGTAGGTCCGGGCAGGCCGAAGGGCCGCACCCCAGGCGTCCAACCCGAGGGGTGCGGCCCTTGAGGACCTGTCGCCGTCAGACGGCGATCGCGACCTCCGCCAGGCCGCCCTTCTGGGCGACGACCGTGCGGTCGGCGGTGGCGCCGGGCACGAGGGCGCGGACGGTCCAGGTGCCCTCGGCCGCGTAGAAGCGGAACTGTCCGGTCGCCGAGGTCGGCACCTCGGCCGTGAACTCGCCGGTCGAGTCCAGCAGACGGACGTAGCCGACCACGGGCTCGCCGTCCTTGGTCACCTGACCCTGGATCGTGGTCTCACCGGGCTTGATCGTCGAGGCGTCGGGGCCGCCGGCCTTCGCACCACACATGTCGTACTCCTGAAGAGGTCTGGAAAGGTCGGTCGGGGTCGCTTACTTGTTGGCGCCGAGCTCGATCGGCACGCCCACCAGGGAGCCGTACTCGGTCCAGGAGCCGTCGTAGTTCTTGACGTTCTCCACACCGAGCAGCTCGTGCAGGACGAACCAGGTCAGCGCGGAGCGCTCACCGATGCGGCAGTAGGCGATGGTGTCCTTCGCCAGGTCGACGCTCTCCTCCTCGTAGAGGGCCTTGAGCTCCTCGTCCGACTTGAAGGTGCCGTCGTCGTTGGCGTTCTTGGACCACGGGATGTTGCGGGCGCTCGGCACGTGGCCGGGGCGCTGGGACTGCTCCTGCGGCAGGTGGGCCGGGGCGAGCAGCTTGCCGGAGAACTCGTCGGGCGAGCGCACGTCGACGAGGTTCTGCGAACCGATGGCGGCGACGACGTCGTCGCGGAAGGCGCGGATGGACGTGTCCTGGGCCTTGGCCTTGTAGTCCGTCTTCGCGCGCTCCGGCACCTCGTCGCCGGCGACCAGCTCGCGGGCGTCGAGCTCCCACTTCTTGCGACCGCCGTCGAGGAGCTTGACGTTCTCGTGGCCGTAGAGCTTGAAGTACCAGTACGCGTAGGAGGCGAACCAGTTGTTGTTGCCGCCGTAGAGGACCACGGTGTGGTCGTTGGCGATGCCCTTCTCCGACAGGAGCTTCTCGAAGCCCTCCTGGTCGACGAAGTCACGGCGGACCGGGTCCTGGAGGTCCTTGGTCCAGTCGATGCGGATCGCGTTCTTGATGTGGTTCTTCTCGTAGGCGGACGTGTCCTCGTCCACCTCGACGATGGCGATGGTCGGGTCGTCCAGGTGCTCCTGGAGCCAGTCGGCGTCGACCAGGACGTCGCTGCGGCTCATGCTCTTTCTCCTCCGGGGCAGTTGCGGCGGGGCGTGCGAGATCTGCGGGGCGCGCGCCCATGACGAGGGCGGCGCACGGGTGCCCTTGATGCAGGGCGGCGGGGATGCGCGCGCCGGCTCATCGGCCGACGCGGTCGCTCAGAAGGTGCGACAGAGCATGGCGGCGACGCGGCACAGGTCTACTGCCCGCCGCTTCGTGAGGTCCGCCTGTCGCTTCATGCCGTCGATCGTAGGGACGGCAGGGCGCGCGTGTCACCGGTGTGTCGCATATTGAGACGAGATGGTCCGGGATATGAGATCGGGGCGCTCGCCGCCTACCCTCCGGCCACCCGTATCCGCCGTCACATCTACGCTGCGGACGCCGCCGTCTCGCCCACCGGACGGCGCTGGTCGGGCCCGCCGTGCCCGTTCCTGCCTACCCGGCGAGCCGGACGTCGGAACCCTTCACCGTGATCTCGACGCCGTCCGGGGCCGCCTGGACCTTGTCCAGCTTGATGCCGCCGGGCAGGCCGTCGATCTTCTGCTGGAAGTCGGTGATGGTGCGCACCCGGTTCTCGGCGAGGTCGACACCGGCGAACTTGGGCAGGCCGTCGGCCTTGACCCGCACGGTGTCGCCGTCGACCACCGTCACCGTGCTGAGCACGGAGACCGGCTCGGGCAGCTCGGTGCCGAGCACGGTGGCCTCGACCGTGACCTTGATCTTGCCGTTGCCGCCGTCGGAGAGGCCCACGACCTGGGCGGTGACGCCCGGCGCGACCCGGGTGGGCTCGGACTTCGCCGTCTTCAGCAGCTCGTCGTAGGAGATGGTCGCCGTGCCGGTGGCGCTGGTGGCGGTGGCGGAGCTGAAGTCGCCGGAGAACTCGACGCCCTTCATGTCGGCCCGGAGGTCGTCGATACGGATCTTCTGGGCGCCGTCGCCCGCGGCGGCCTCGTAGTTCTGGATGCCGACCTCGATGTCGTCCAGGGAGCCGCCGGCGACCTGGGTGAGGAACGGGAAGCCCTTGATGCTGACGTCCGGGGTGGACGCGAGGTTCTCCGTCGTCTTCAGCCGGTCGGCGGCCTCGCCCTCGGCGAAGTGGACGGCGACGCGGTCGGCGATGACGAAGAGTCCCCCCAGGATCACGACGAAGATCAGCAGTATTCGCAGTGCGCGCATGCGGTGTGTCCCTCACCCAGTCGTTCGACGGCGGTCCCCGACGACCGGGTGGCCGTCCCTTGCGTGAGGGTAACTCCGTGTGGTGCGCGGGCCCGGGGTTTGTCGATCATCTGTGACAGCCGGGGCCCTACGCCAGGGCTCGCCCCAGGACGTACACCACCGGTGCCGCGGCGGACAGGGGCAGGGCCACGCCCGCCGTGAAGTGGACGAAGCGGGAGGGGTAGTCGTAGCTCGCGACCCGGTGGCCGATCAGGGCGCAGGCCGCCGCGCCCGCGCCCAGCAGGGCGCCCGAGGTGCCGAGGCCCGTCATCGACCCGGCCGCGACACCGCCGCCCGCCGCCGCGAGCAGCGCCACCACCACCGACGCCGCCGTCGGCAACGGCAGCGCCCGCGCCAGGACGGCGACCGCCACGGCCACCGCACCCACCGTCACGGCGTCCGCGTCGGCCGCGAGATACCCGCCCGCCACGATCGCCAGCGCCGCCGCCGCGACCGTCGCCATCAGGCCGTACATCCGCTCGTCCGGATCCGCGTGCGACCGCAGCTGCAGGACCAGCGCGAGCAGCACCCACACGCCCAGGGTCCCCAGGATCGCCGCCGGTGAGCGCCCCGACGCCAGCAGCGCGGCATCCGCGGCCAGCGCCCCGGCGAAGCCCAGCGCGATGCCCTGCCGCGCCGGCCACATCCCGTTCAGCCGGAACCAGCCCGCCGCGGTGACGGCCTGGAGGACGACGAGCGGCACCAGCAGCGCGTACGTCCCGACCGCCGCCGCACCGGCGAGCAGCAGTCCGAGCAGCGCGGTCAGCGCGGCCGGCTGCATCCCGGGCTCGATGATCGGCGACCGGCCCTCCGCCCGCGCCCGCTGGGCGTCCGTGACACGCGTGTTCCCGCCGACGGTGGCGGGACCGTACCCGTCACCCGACGGGTCGGCGACCTCGGCAGGAGCCGGAGCCGCGTACCCCTGGGGCGGCAGATACGCCTCGGCTGCGGCCGGGGCGGACACCTGCTGGTGCGTCTGCGTCTCCCAGGTCTGGCCCTGCCACTGCTGCGTGTACTGCTGAGCGGCGTGCGGGTCCTCGTACCCGGGATACGCCTGGTGGCCCTGCTGATACCCCTGCCCGGGCCACGCCTGCGGCGCCTGGCCCTGCGGGTGCTGCGGGTGCCGCGGATGCTGCGCGTGCTGCCCGTGCTGCGGCTGCTGCCCGTACGGGTCGTAGCCGTCGTAGCCGTCGTAACCGTCGTACGGCTGGTTGGTCATCGTCACCCTCCTGCGAACGGCGGGAGCACCTCGACCGTGCCGCCGTCGGCCAGCCGTACCGTCTCATGGGCGCGGGTGCCCACGGGGTCCCCGTCGACGAGGAACGAGCAGCGCCGCAGGACGCGCTCCAGTTCGCCCGGGTGCCGCTCGCGCACCCCGGCGAGCGCCTCGGCGAGCGTGGCCGCCTCGTACGGCTCCTCGGCCACCCCGGCCGCGGCCTTGGCGGCGGCCCAGTAGCGCACCGTGACCTTTGGCATCTGCTTCCTCAATCGCACAGTCACAACGGACTCACCCGACGGTGAACCCCGTCAGGCTAGCCCGCCCGGCCGGCCACCCACGCCCCGATCCGGCCCAGCAGCTCGTCGCTCGCCGCGTGCTCGGCATGCCCCATGCCGGGCTCCAGCCACAGTTCGCCCTGGTCACCGGCGGCCGCGGCCAGCATGCGCGGATGGTCGACGGGAAAGTAGCCGTCGGCGTCGCCGTGCACGATCAGCAGCGGGGTCGGGGCGATCCGCGGCACGGCCTGCACCGGGGAGAGCGGCACCGGGTCCCAGTCCCGGTGGTGGATGCGCGTGCGGAAGCCGTAGCGCCCCACCACGCGCCCCTCGGGCCGCGTCACGAGCCAGTGCAGCCGCCGCATGGGGGCGGTGCCCCGGTAGTACCACCGGGCGGGCGCGCTCACCGACACCACCGCGTCGGTCTGCCGTGGATGCAGCGCCGCGTGCCGCAGCACCACCGAGCCGCCCATGGAGAACCCGACGGTGCCCACGCGCGCGTGCCCGAGCTCCCGCGCCCAGCGCACCGCCGCCGCGAGGTCCAGCACCTCCCGGTCCCCGACCGTGGACCGTCCGCCGGACGCCCCGTGCCCCCGGAAGGAGAACGTGACGACGGCCCCGTACCGGGTGAAGGCCCGGGCCACCCGCCGCACGTGCGGCCGGTCGACGGCCCCGGTGAAGCCGTGGGCGACGACGAACACGGGGTGAGCGGAAGGTGTCCGGGAACCGTCGTATACGGCGGCACCCGGGTCGTATACGGCGTCGATCGCCACGCCGTCCGACGTGCGCAGAAACCTCCGTGTGAACCTCCGCACAGACGCTCCACGGGTCGTCTCGGAGTGCGGACGATCGGTGGAACGCGCCACATGACCTGCCGGACCAGAGCTCATGTGGGCTATTCTGCTGGGCAGAGGACTCGGGCAGCGTAGCCCCCGGGTCCTTTTGTGCTTTCGGAAGCGTTGTATACGACGCGGGAAACCGCAGGTGTACGGGCCTTCGGGATCGCAGAGCAGTGCTGTGCCAACAAACGTCCTCGCAGGGACCGAGGAGGAACCAGACGTATGAGTTCTCTGCTGCTCCTGACCAACGCCCTCCAGCCGTCGACGGAGGTGCTCCCCGCCCTCGGCCTGCTCCTGCACAACGTGCGGGTGGCCCCCGCGGAAGGCCCCGCCCTCGTCGACACCCCCGGTGCCGACGTCATCCTCGTCGACGGCCGGCGCGACCTGCCGCAGGTGCGCAGCCTGTGCCAGCTGCTCCGCTCCACCGGGCCGGGCTGCCCGCTGATCCTCGTCGTCACGGAGGGCGGTCTCGCCGCCGTGACCGCGGACTGGGGCATCGACGACGTCCTGCTCGACACCGCCGGCCCCGCGGAGGTCGAGGCCCGCCTGCGGCTCGCCATGGGGCGGCAGCAGATCGTCAGCGACGACTCCCCGATGGAGATCCGCAACGGCGACCTGTCGGTCGACGAGGCGACGTACTCCGCCAAGCTCAAGGGCCGCGTCCTCGACCTCACCTTCAAGGAGTTCGAGCTCCTGAAGTACCTCGCGCAGCACCCCGGCCGCGTCTTCACGCGCGCCCAGCTGCTCCAGGAGGTCTGGGGCTACGACTACTTCGGCGGCACCCGCACGGTCGACGTGCACGTACGGCGGCTGCGCGCCAAGCTCGGCCCCGAGCACGAGTCGCTCATCGGCACCGTCCGGAACGTCGGTTATCGATTCGTTACGCCGGAGAAGGTGGAGCGCGCCGCCGAGGAGGCGAAGGCCAAGGCCGCCAAGGCAAAGCCGGACAACAAGGACGAGTCCACCGATCTGGACGCCGCCGAGGTCCGCGCCGAGGCGTGAAAGGCGTATCCCGGCGCCGACCTGGGCATCGCTCTTCGCACGGAGCGCACCGGACGGCGGTCGGGATATCGTACGGAACCTCCTTTACGCCCTGCCCAGAGCGGGTATATCCGCGTAGACTCCGCGCGTGGCCAAGGTGACTCGGGATGATGTGGCGCGGCTGGCAGGGACTTCCACTGCCGTGGTCAGCTATGTCATCAACAACGGACCCCGGCCGGTCGCCCCGGCCACGCGCGAGCGTGTCCTCGCCGCGATCAAGGAACTGGGGTACCGGCCCGACCGGGTGGCCCAGGCGATGGCCTCGCGGCGCACGGACCTCATAGGCCTGATCATCCCGGACGCCCGCCAGCCCTTCTTCGGGGAGATGGCGCACGCGGTCGAGCAGGCGGCCTCCGAGCGCGGGAAGATGGTCCTCGTCGGCAACACGGACTACGTGGGCGAGCGCGAGGTCCACTACCTGCGGGCCTTCCTCGGGATGCGCGTCTCCGGGCTCATCCTCGTCAGCCACGCGCTCAACGACCTGGCCGCCGCCGAGATCGAGGCCTGGGACGCCCGGGTGGTGCTGCTGCACGAACGCCCCGAGGCCATCGACGACGTCGCCGTCGTCACGGACGACCTCGGGGGCGCCCAGCTCGCCGTACGGCACCTGCTGGAGCACGGCTACGAGTACGTGGCCTGTATGGGCGGCATAGCGGAGACCCCGGCGGTCGGCGACCCGGTCTCCGACCACGTCGAGGGCTGGCGCCGCGCGATGGACGACGCCGGGATCTCCACGGAGGGCCGCCTCTTCGAGGCCCTCTACAACCGCTACGACGCCTACCAGGCCGCCCTGAAGATCCTCTCCGGGCCCGAGCGCCCGCCGGCCATCTTCTGCTCCACCGACGACCAGGCGATCGGCCTGCTGCGGGCGGCGCGCGAGCTGCGGATCGACGTCCCCGGCGAGCTGGCGGTGGCCGGCTTCGACGACATCAAGGAGGCGGCGCTGGCCGATCCGCCCCTGACGACGATCGCCTCCGACCGCCCGGCGATGGCCCGGGCCGCGGTGGACCTCGTCCTGGACGACGGGCTGCGGGTCGCGGGGGCCCGGCGGGAGCGGCTGAAGGTGTTCCCGTCGCGGCTGGTGGTCCGCCAGTCCTGCGGCTGCGCCTGACCCTGGCCGGGGGCGTCTTTATATCGGGCATACGAGGTTCTGTCGGGCTTCTCAGCAAGCACTCAGGAAGCTCTCATGGTCGGGCGACAAGCTCGTTTCCATGACCGAGAGCTTCCACCGCAGTGGCGAGTACGAGAACCCTTACGAGGGTCAGCAGCAGGCCCCGGTGAACCCCGAGTGGCCGCCCCCGCCGGCGTACGCCCCGGCACACGCTCCGCATCCGAAGAAGCGCAACCGCGGCCCCGTCGCCCTGATCGCCGCGGTGGCGATCGTCGCCGCGGCGATCGGCGGCGGCACCGCCTACGGCATCCAGGAGCTGACCGGCCACGACACCGTCGCCTCCAGCTCGACCAGCACCAACGTGGTGCCGTCCAGCCAGAAGGGCACGGTCGCCGGGGTCGCGAAGGCGGTCAGCCCCAGCATCGTCGAGATCAACGCCGACTCCAACGCCGGGTCCTCCACCGGCTCCGGCGTGATCATCACGAGCGACGGCGAGATCGTCACCAACAACCACGTCATATCCGGCGCCTCGCAGATCAAGGTGACGACCAGCGACGGCAAGTCGTACACCGCGAAGGTCGTCGGCACCGACAGCAAGAAGGACCTGGCGCTGATCAAGCTGGAGAACGCCTCCGGCCTGAAGGCGGCCACGCTCGGCGACTCCTCCGGCGTCCAGGTCGGCGACCAGGTCGTGGCGATCGGCTCCCCCGAGGGGCTCTCCGGCACCGTGACCAGCGGCATCATCTCGGCGCTCGACCGTGACGTCACCGTCCCGACCGACGAGGACCAGGGGCAGCAGCAGTACCAGCAGGGCGACGGCTGGCCGTTCGAGTTCGGCGGACGCCAGTTCAACGGCGACACCGGCTCCGACACGACCACGTACAAGGCGCTGCAGACCGACGCGTCCCTCAACCCGGGCAACTCCGGCGGCGCGCTGATCGACATGAACGGCAACATCATCGGCATCAACTCCGCGATGTACTCGCCGACGGGCACCGCCTCCTCGTCCTCCGACGCGGGCAGCGTGGGCCTGGGCTTCGCCATCCCGGTCAACACCGTCAAGGCCGACCTCGCCAAGCTGCGGGCCGGCGCCACCGACTGAGTCACACGAGGAGCACGGCGATGATCGAGCAGGTCGCGCACACGGAGCCCGGCACCGACCCGGCGCAGGTAGCGCTGGCCCTGGCGGTGGCGCACGCACTGCACGCGCCGACGGCCCGGGCACCCGAGGTGGCGCCCGCCCCCACCGGGACCACCCACCGGCACCGGACCGCCCGGCGCCGCACCGTACGGGGCTGAGCCCGACGGCTGAGCCCCACCGGAAGGGCCCTGCGCTCCTCCCGGCCCCGCCCGCGGTCGTGCGAGGCTGAGAGCGTCAGAGCACCCCCTCCCCCTTCACACCCGAGGAACCCCGACCCATGAGCCCCGCAGACGGCGACCGTGACACGCAGCGCATCCTGATCGTCGACGACGAGCCGGCGGTACGCGAAGCACTCCAGCGCAGCCTCGCCTTCGAGGGGTACGACACGGAGGTCGCCGTCGACGGCGCGGACGCCCTGGAGAAGGCCGCGGCCTACCGCCCCGACCTGCTCGTGCTCGACATCCAGATGCCCCGCATGGACGGCCTGACGGCAGCCCGCCGCATCCGCGCCACCGGCGACACCACCCCGATCCTGATGCTCACGGCCCGCGACACCGTCGGGGACCGCGTCACCGGCCTCGACGCGGGCGCCGACGACTACCTGGTCAAGCCCTTCGAACTCGACGAGCTGTTCGCCCGCATCCGCGCCCTGCTGCGCCGCAGCTCCTACGCGGCGGCCGTGGGCGCGGGCGGCACGGGCGACGACGACGCCCTCACCTTCGCGGACCTGCGCATGGACCTCACGACGCGCGAGGTCACCCGGGGCGGCCGCCAGGTGGAGCTGACCCGCACGGAGTTCACGCTCCTGGAGATGTTCATGGCGCACCCCCGCCAGGTCCTCACCCGCGAGCAGATCCTCAAGGCGGTCTGGGGCTTCGACTTCGAGCCGTCGTCGAACTCCCTCGACGTGTACGTGATGTACCTGCGGCGCAAGACCGAGGCGGGCGGCGAGCCGCGGCTCGTGCACACCGTGCGGGGCGTGGGCTACGTGCTGCGGCAGGGCGGCGCGGAGTGAGCAGGGTCGTACGCCGCTTCCGCTCGCTGCCGATCCGGTCGCGCCTGGCGCTGCTGGTGGCGGCGGCGGTGGCGTTCGCGGTGGCCGCGGTGTCGGTGACCTGCTGGTTCATCGTGCAGGGGAAGCTGTACGACCAGGTGGACGGGGACTTGAAGTCGTCCTACCGGACCATCCTGGAGGACGACTTCGAGGCGCTGGTCAGGACGTGCCCCCAGACGCCGTCCAGCACGCTCGGCGGCGCTCCCCGCCCGCAGACGTACGCGCAGCTGGTGCGGGTGGACGGCAGGGTCTGCCTGTTCAGCAACAACATGCCGCAGGTGAGGGTCACGAGCGCCGACAAGGCCGTGGCGAAGGATCCCGACCCCAGGACGGCCCGGCTGCGCAACGGCAAGGACAGCGACGGCAACTCGGTGCGGGTGCTGACCACGGCGGTCATCGTCAAGGAAAGCCCCTTCGACCAGAGCGTCGCAGCCGACTACGCGCTGGTCATCGCGGTCCCCCTCAAGGGCACGGAGTCCACGCTCAACGAACTGGCGCTGATCCTGCTGCTGGTGTCGGGCATCGGGGTGGTGGGCGCCGGGGCGGCGGGCCTCACGGTGGCCCGGGCGGGTCTGCGTCCCGTGGACAAGCTGACCGAGGCCGTCGAGCACGTGGCCCGCACGGAGGACCTGGACGTCCGCATCCCCGTCGACGACGACAGCGACGACGAGGTGGCCCGCCTCTCCCGTTCCTTCAACTCGATGACCTCGGCCCTGGCCAGCTCCCGCGAACTCCAGCAACAGCTCATCGCGGACGCCGGCCACGAACTCCGCACGCCGCTCACCTCGCTGCGCACCAACATCGAACTCCTCACCCGCAGTGAGGAGACGGGCCGCCCCATCCCGGAGGCGGACCGCAAGGCACTGCTCGCGTCGGTGAAGGCGCAGATGACGGAGCTGGCCGCGCTCATCGGCGACCTCCAGGAGCTGTCCCGTCCGGACACGGGCCAGCATTCGGGCCGGACCCAGATCGTCGCCTGGCAGGACATCGTGGACTCGGCGCTGCGGCGGGCCCGGCTGCGCGGCCCGGAGCTGACGATCACGGCGGATGTACAGCCGTGGTTCGTGCGCGCGGAGCCGACCGCGCTGGAGCGGGCGGTGGTGAACATCCTCGACAACGCCGTGAAGTTCAGCCCCGAGGGCGGCACGATCGAGGTCCGGCTTTCCGAGGGCGTCCTCACGGTCCGCGACCACGGCCCGGGCATCCCCGCCGACGAACTCCCCCACGTCTTCGACCGCTTCTGGCGCTCCCCGAGCGCGCGGGCCCTGCCCGGCTCGGGCCTCGGCCTGTCGATCGTGGCGCGCACGGTGCAGCAGGCGGGCGGCGAGGTGTCCCTGTCCCCGGCGGAGACCGGCGGCACGGTGGCGACGGTACGGCTGCCGGGGGCGCCTACGCCGCCGCCGGAGGTGCCTTGACGGAAACGACCGTCAAGGCCGGCGCGGTGTCACGGGTTCCTGACACCGGCCAGGAGCAACGCCAGACCCTTGAGCGTCTGCCCGAGCATCGCCCGCCCGGAGACCGGCTGAGCGTCAGCCTTCTCCCCCCTGTCACCCCTCCCCGTTGCCTGGCCCGCCAGACAACACCTGGCCGCCCAAGTCCTTCTCCAGCAGCGTGAAGGACTTGGGTACCCCGCCCGGCTGCGGCTTGCCCTCCTTGTGGCCCACCACGCGGTAACCGGCGTCCTTGTAGTACGCGTTGAGCCGCGCGTTGCCCGCCAGGCAGTCCAGGCGTACGCGGCTCCGGCCCGCCTCGGACACCCGGTGTTCCGCCGCGCTCAGCAGCGGCCGCCCCGTACCCGGCCCGGCGGTGCTCCGGTTCACCATGAGCCGGTGCACGTATCCGGCGACGGGCGGCTGCGGGCCCCAGGCGGACTCGTCCTCCCACCACAGCTCCCAGGCGCCGGCGAGGTGCCCGCCGGTCTCCGCGAGCCAGACCTCGCCGTGTGCCATGACCCGGCGGAAGTGGTTCTCGTCCAGCTCGCCGGGCCGCCACTGCCCGGTGATGCCGCGGGCCAGCATCCAGCGGGCGGCGTCGTCGCGGAGGCGGACAAGGGTGGGCAGATCGGACTCGGTGGCGGGGCGGACGCGCAGATCACGCACCACGGGCGCGGTCACGTCTCCGTCCGGTACATCACGTCTCCGTCCGGTTATCACGCCTCCGTCCGGTTATCACGTCTCCGTCCGGTACATCAGATCCACCTCGTGCGTCACGAACCCCAGCCGCTCGTACACCGACACCGCCGCCTTGTTGTCGGCGTCGACGTACAGCATCGCGGTCGGCAGCCCCCGCCCCGCCAGGTGCCGCAGCCCGATCGTGGTGAGGGACTTGCCGAGGCCGCCGCCCTGGGCGCCCGGGGCGACTCCGAGGACGTACACCTCGCCCAGGCCCTCCTCGGCGTGCACCTTCGTCCAGTGGAAGCCGACGAGTTCGTCGCCGCGGAAGGCGAGGAAGAAACCCGCCGGGTCGAACCACGGCTCGGCCTTGCGGTCGTCGAGGTCGCGCTGGGTGAGGGAGCCCTGCTCGGGGTGGTGGGCGAAGGCGGCGGCGTTGACCGCGAGCCAGGCCGCGTCGTCCTGGCCGGGGACGAAGGGGCGGACGGTGACGTCCGGCGGCAGCACCGGCTCGGGTGCGTCGAAGTCCGTCAATGGGCGCCGCATCTGGCGCAGTTCACGGAAGAGCGTCAGGCCCAGGACCTGGGCGAGGTGCCGGGCGGCGGAGTGGCCGCCGTGCGCCCACACGCGCAGCCGCTTGCCGGAGGCGGCCAGCAGCGCCGAGCCGAGCGCCCGGCCGTGCCCGTGCCCGCGGTGCCCGGGGTGGACGACCAGCTCGGCGGCCGGCGGCTCCACCGGGTCCGTGTCCTCCAACTGGGCATAGCCGACGAGTTCGCCGTCCACGGTGAGCAGCAGATGGGAAACGCCTTCCCGCTCCCCACCGCGCAACTGCAACCGGCCCTGTTCGGACACCGCCTGCTGCCCGTCGGTCCGGGCCGCCTCGGCGAGCAGTCCGAGCACGGCCTCGGTCTGCTCCGCGGAGAGCGCGGCAAGGGTGTCGATCGAGCGGGGGCGGCCGGGCCTTACGGTGTCGTCGCTGGTCATGCGTATGAGGGTACGGGCCCCCACCGGCAAATCGGCGGCAAAGAAGCAACCAGGTCGTAACCACGAAGGGCCTGTCGCGCTACGCGCGTTGACTCTAGGCTGCGCCGGACGACATCACTGTCCCAGCAGACCCACAGGGGGGCGTATGCCAGCCAGTTCCGCGGCGCATCCGGAGCACCGGAGACGTCGTACGTACCGTTTTGTCGCTCTTGCCGCCGGTGTCGTCACCGTCGGCGCGCTGGCCGCCGCGGCGCTGCCGGGGGCGGCGACCGCCGGTGAGGACCACCGCACGGGCGGCCACTGGCCCGGCCGCTACCAGGACGTGCAGTTGCTGTCCTTCAACGACCTGCACGGCAACCTGGAGCCGCCGACGGGTTCGTCCGGCCGGGTCACCGAGCACCAGCACGACGGCACGACGAAGACCATCGACGCGGGCGGCGTCGAGTACCTCGCCACGCACCTGCGGCAGGCCCGCCAGGGCGAGAAGTACTCCATCACCGCCGCCGGCGGCGACATGGTCGGCGCCTCCCCGCTGATCTCCGGCCTCTTCCACGACGAGCCGACCATCGAGGCGCTGAACAAGCTCGACCTGGACGTCACCTCCGTCGGCAACCACGAGTTCGACGAGGGCGCCAAGGAGCTGGCCCGCCTGCAGAACGGCGGCTGCCACCCGAAGGACGGCTGCTACACGGACGAGGAGTTCGAGGGCGCCGACTTCCCCTACCTGGCCGCCAACGTCCTCGACGAGAAGACGCAGAAGCCGATCCTCAAGCCCTACTGGGTGTGGAAGAAGAAGGACGTCAAGGTCGGCTTCATCGGGGTGACCCTGGAGGGCACCCCGGACATCGTCTCCGCCGAGGGCGTCAAGGGCCTCGCCTTCAAGGACGAGGTCGAGACGATCAACAAGTACGCCAAGGTGCTCCAGAAGCAGGGCGTGAAGTCGATCGTCGCCCTCATCCACGAGGGCGGCTTCCCGGCGTCGGCGTCGTACAACTACGACTGCGACTCCCCGGGCGCGGGCGACGGCATATCCGGCCCGATCGTGGACATCGCCAAGAACATCACGCCGCAGGTCGACGCGCTGGTGACGGGGCACACCCACGCCCCGTACGTGTGCACGATCAACGACCCGGCGGGCAAGCCCCGCATGGTCACCTCGGCCGCGTCCTTCGGCCGTCTCTACACGGACACGACACTGACGTACGACCGGCTGACCGGCGACATCGCCCGTACGGCCGTGAAGTCGGCGAACCACGTGGTCACCCGGGACGTCCCCAAGGCGCCCGACATGACCGAGCTGATCGGCAAGTGGAACACCCTGGCCGCGCCCATCGGCAACCGCCCGATCGGCTACATCTCCGGCGACATCGGCAACACCGGCACCGAGTCCCCGCTCGGCGACCTCATCGCCGACGCCCAGCTCGCCCACGGCAAGCAGCTCGACCCGGAGACCGACCTGGCGCTGATGAACCCCGGCGGCATCCGGGCACCGCTGACCTACGCGGCCAAGGCCGGTGAGGGCGACGGTGTCGTGACGTACGCCGAGGGCTTCACGGTCCAGCCGTTCGCCAACACTGTGAACCTCCAGGACTTCACGGGCGCCCAGCTGATCCAGGTGCTCAAGGAGCAGGTGACCGGCCCGAACGCGGCGTCGCCGAAGGTGCTCCAGGTCTCCTCCGGCCTGACCTACACGCTGGACCTCACCAAGTCCGGTGCCGACCGGGTCGTCACGGACTCGATCCGGCTGAACGGCGCGGCCATCGACCCGGCGGCCACCTACCGCGTCGCGACGAACAGCTTCCTCGCGGGCGGCGGCGACGGCTTTCCGACCCTCGGCCAGGGCGCCAACGACGTCGTCGGCAGCGACGACCTCGCCGCGCTGGAGCAGTACCTGACGGCCAACTCCTCGGCCGGCAGCCCGCTCGCACCGCCGAAGGCGGACCGGATCACGATCGTGAAGTAAATCGCATACCTGGAGTTCAGGTTGCGGGTGGGGGCGGTGCGCATGGTCGGATGGATCGATGCGTACCCCCCACCACACTGATGCGCATCCGCGTCCGAACCCGTACGAGGAACTCGGCGCCCTCGACGACGGGCCGCTGGAGGAGACCCCTCTGGAGGAGTTCCGGAAGGAGCCCTGGGACTCCGAGGGCTCCGAGGGCTCCGAGGAGGCCGCCGAGGACGCCTGGGCCCCACCGGTGCACCGCCGGGGCGGCCGTAGGAGGAAGAATCGTTTCGCCGGACTGCCGCTCGCGGTGAAGGCGGTGGTCGGCCTCGCCGTGCTCGCCGCGTTCACCGCGCTCGGCGACCGCTGGGCCGTGCTCTACGCCGAGCACCGGGCCGCGGACACCCTCAAGGACCGCCTCGACCTGGCGGCCGCGCCCGAGGTGGAGATCGGCGGGTTCCCCTTCCTCACCCAACTCGCCGACAAACGGCTGGACTCGGTGAAGGTGACCGTCCCGGACGTCGCCGCCGACCGGATCTCGCTCGCGAAGGTGTCGGCCACGGCCCATGACATCCGGCTGGACGCCGACGGGCTCACCTCCGTGCGCGGGGCCCACGTCCCCCGGTTCGAGGGGGACGTCATCTTGTCCTTCGCCGACCTCAACCGCGAACTGGGCGCCTCCCAGGTGACGTTCACCGGCGAGGGCCGCGACCGGGTCCGGGCCCGCGGCACCCTGCCGGTCGCCGGGCACAACCTGCGGCTGCGGGCCGAGGCCCGGATCCAGCGGCAGGGCGAACGGGGCATCGCCACGGAGATCGGCGGCATGCGCCTGGACATCGGGGAGCTGGCCACCTACCGCCCCGGCACCCGCGCCTCGGAGGGCCTGCACCTGACCCCCCGCGGGAGCGCCGACCTGGCCCGGGAGACCCGCAAGGCCAGGGCGCTGCTGTCGGTCCCGGCCATCGTGCAGCGCATGGGCGTGCCCGAGGCGACGGTCCGCCAGGCCCTGGCCGACGACGGCGAGCTCGCCGAACTGACCGGCTCCCCGCGCTTCGCCCGCCAGGCCGAACGCCTCAACCTCATCGACCTGGCCCTGGACAACCCCGAGGTGCTGCGCCGCCTCGGCCTCGACCCCGGCCTGCTCGACTCCCTGTCCGGGCTGACCCGGCCGGTCCTGGCCGACCGGCTGTCGCTGGCGTTCGAACTGCCGAAGCCGGAGCAGGGGAACGTACGGCTGGACGACGTACGGGTGGAGGAGGACGGCATCCGGGTGCGGGTGTCGGGATCGGGGCTCTCGGTGGGGTCGTAGCCGCGCCGGCGGCGGGGGTACAGCCGGGCCGACGGCGGGGGCGCGGCTGCATTCTTGATGAGATTTGGTGTGCAGATGTGTTGACCTCTGTTCGACCCCTCTTCTACTTTGCGGGAGCCAACGAGCCGCCGATCAGTACGCGAGTTCTCGCGCACGCAACTGCTCAGAAGGGGACGTCGTGTCACGAAAGACTCATCGGGGGACAGCCGGCCTGGGGGCGCTGCTGGCCTGCGCCACGGCATTCGGCGGGGTCCTCGCCTCCCCCGCGGCCGCCTCCCCCACCGCACCGCCGCCCGTCAGCGACTTCAAGGGCGTCAACTGGGCCGACCCGCGCGACAACTACGCCGACGACGCGGTCGTGCCCTCGGGCCTGTCCACCTCCGACAGCTACGCCACCACCTACGCCAAGTCCAGAGCGATCATCGGTGGCTTCTCCAAGCTGGGCGCCAACACCGTCCGCCTCCCGGTCAACCCGACCTCGGTGAACGGCCCGTTCTGGAAGTCGTACCGGGGCGCGATCGACGCCGCCACCGCCAAGGGCTTCAAGGTCATCCTGGGCTACTGGGAGGCCGACAACGCCAAGGACGGCAAGATCGACAACCAGGCGTCCTGGGACCAGATGTGGGCGCGGATCACGTCCGCCTACGCCCGCAACTCCAAGGTGTACTTCGAGCCGATGAACGAGCCGTTCGGCTACACCGCGCAGGAGTGGACCGACATAGCGGCGAAGTGGGTGACCGTCCACAACAACGTGCCCCGCGACCGGGTCCTGATCGGCGGCTACAAGTACAGCGAGGACGTCAAGCCGGTCTGCGCCGACCCGCGCCTGAAGGGCACCCGCCTGGCCCTGCACAACTACGGTTTCTGGCACACCGACTGGACCAGCGTCGACCAGTGGAAGCAGGACTTCAAGGCCCGCATCGGGGACTGCGCCTCGCGCACGATCCTCGACGAGTTCGGCGCCTCGATGACCACGGGGCTGGACTACAACGGCCCCGTCAACGGCTCCAACGAGGTCGCCTACATCCAGGCCGCGACCGACACCATCCGGGAGCTGGGCCTGGGCTCGGTCTACTGGCCCGGCCTGCGCAACGGTGACACCTACTCCCTCACCACGCTCCAGGGCACGGGCACGAACCTCAGCCTGACGGTGAACAACCAGAGCGGCCTGGACCGGCTGCACTGGGCCTGGAAGCAGTAGACGCCCCCCACGGGAGCCGATGGTGGCCCTTCCGGGTTCGGCGCGGATGGTCAGCCGAACCCGGAAGGGAGCCGTCAGGACGCCGAAGGCGTCCAGCCCGCGAGCCAGTCCGCGACCTCCTGGTTCGCGGCCTGCGCGTCGGTCAGGTGCGGCCGGTTGGAGCTCGCCGAACCCGCCCCCGCACCGGTGTTCTTGTACTCGGCGAACCGGTCGTCCTTCCACGAGAAGCCGCTCATGTCGGTCCACGGGGCCGACTTGATCGCGCTGCTCAGGTTCGTGTTGCGGACGGTGGTCTGCGGGTCGAGGGAGGCGTCCCCGCCCGCGTGCCAGGGCCGGCCGAGGTAGAAGCTGCCGGCCGAGACGTCCCCGTTCACCGTGGAGTTGGCGATCAGGATGCCCTTGCGGTTGGCGGCCGTGCTGGGCGCGGTGATGTACCCGGACGAGGTGCCGTCCCAGCGCTTCTTCAGCGTGATGACGGACTTGTCGACGACGGCCGTGGCCCGGCCGAAGATGAAGTCGACGTTGCCGATGACATAGGAGTTGCTGACGTAGACCCGGCCCAGCCGGTCCTTCGACGCGGTGTCCAGGAGCAGCGTGTCCTGGTCGCCGCTGACGATGATCCCGTCCAGGAACACCTTGTCGGCGGCGGTCCGCAACGCGACGGCCTGATGCCCGTTGAGGGACTGGTTGGCCTTCTCGTCGAAGTCGTTGGAGATGGTCAGGTTCCGCGCCTGGAAGTCGTCGGCCTCGACGGCGACGGTGGCGCTGCCGCCGGTCCCGTACGTGCCGCCGCCGGGCTTCGGCGTCCCGGACGCGTTGTTGTAGACGATCGTCGTGTCCTTGCGGCTGCCGCCGGTGCCCTGGATGGTGACGTGCGGCTTGTTGGAGGGGACCTTCACCAGCTCCCGGTACGTCCCCGGCTTCACGGCGATGACGACACGGGAGGGGTTGCCCGCGGGCACGGCGTTCACGGCGGCCTGGACGCTCGTGTACTGCCCGCTGCCGTCCTTGGCGACGGTGAGGGTGGTCGCGGCGGCGGCCTTGGCGGACGCGGCGGCGGTCGTGCCGATGGAGGCGCGGGGCCCGGCACCGGACTTCAGGACCGACGGCAGGTCGGCGGCCTTGTCGAGGGTGTACGGGTAGTACGTCTTCGGATCGAAGGCCGTCCCGCCGCTCTCGTTGCGCCCGCTGGTCCCGGAGAAGACGCTGCCGCGCTGCACGACGGCGGCGCCGCTGTCCTTGATGACGGGGTTCTTCACGCCCTGGAAGTAGGAGTTCTCCAGGACCATCTTGGTCGCGCCGCGCGAGTAGTTCCCGTACGACGAGTTGATGCTCGTGCCCGGGGCGTCCTCCAGCCAGTTGTTGTAGAGGTGCGCGTGGGCGGCGTTGTCGGTGGACGGGTTGCGCTGCTCGGTCTCGCGGATCCAGTTGTGGTGGATCGTGATGTCGGTCTTGACGTTCTCGGTCCAGCCGATGCCGAACGTCTTGTTGTTGTCGCTCAGCTTGTTCCAGGACACGGTGACGTTCGTCGAGTCCTTGCGGACGTCGATGAGCCCGTCGGCCATGTGCCGCAGGTCGTTGTGGTCGATCCACACGTGGTGGGCGCCGTCCATCTGGATCGCGTCGAAGTCGTGGTCCTTGTCGTTCCAGACGCCCTGGTACGAGTCCCGGATGGTCAGGTTCCGGATGATGACGTTGTGCACGCCCTGGCCGAGGAAGAACCCCCCGCCCACGATGTGCCCGGAGGTCCCGGCCCCGACGATGGTCTTGTCGGACTGCACCTTGATCTCTTTGCCGACCGGGTTCATGGTGATGGCCCCGGCGACGACGATGACGTACGGCTGGGTCGCGGTGGCGTACTTCTCCAGCTCGGCCTGCGTCTTCACGGTGACGACCTGACCGCCGCGCCCGCCGTACGTCCCGTTCTGTCCGAGGGAGTTGACGGAGGCGAACCCGTCGGCGGTGTCGGTGGCCCAGGAGGGGGCGGCGGCGGAGGCCTGTTGCGCGGTGAGGCCGAGGACACCGAGGTCGGTGCCGTAGGCGAGGGTGCCGGCGGCGGTCAGGGCCAGGGGGACCCCGACCGCCAGGGCGGTGCGGCTTCTGCGGTGGCGGGGGGTGCTTCGCGGCTCACTCATGCGGCGAATCCGTTCCGTGCGGGGGGATGATCCGCGATGGGGTCGCCGCCCCGCACGAAAAGGTTGCCGCCTTGCCCAAGCCGCCTACTGCGTGCAGGACTTGGGGTCGAGCTTCTCCTCGATCTTGTCCTCACGGCCGTCGGGCTGGCCGTTGGGGAGGAGCTTGTCGGAGATGCCGTCGATGTAGTACCCGTGCGAGTAGATCGTCCGGTAGCCCCGGTCGCGCCAGCTGTGCACGGTCCGGTCGCCGTCGCCCTTGTTCCACTCGTAGTCCTCGACGTGGAACACCGGGTTCACGCGCACCACGCGCTGGTACGGCGTCCAGGTCACGGCGACCTGCCGGCAGGGCGGGATGGTCTTCTCGCTGCGGGTCTCGAACCGGGACTCCTTCTCCCAGCCCCACTCGTAGCCGGCGCTGCCGCCCACAGTGCCGGAGAAGATGCTCTTGGCGAGGGAGAGGCTGATGGTGCCGCCGACGCTCTTCTTGGCGAAGGTCTTGGTGCTGTAGCTGCTGACGAAGGTCTCCTTGTCGTCGGCGGACCCCTTGTTGCCGATCCACCGGGAGGTGCGGACGGTGTCGCCCTTGATCGACCAGGTGGAGGCCTCGGCGTACCCGCACCAGCCGCGGAACAGCTCCCACGGCCCTGCCGGCTGCCACAGCCCGAAGACGTCCCGCAGGTACTCGTCGCGGGTCTTGAACTCACCGGTGTCGACGTTCAGGGCGCCGTAGACGCCGGTGAGGCTCGTCTCCTGACCGCAGAGCCGCTCGATCATCCGGTCGGTGTCGCCCGGGTCGACACCCCGGATGTTGGTGGCCCCGGCGGGCCCGGCCGTGGCGGTCCCCGCGCCGGTCAGCAGACCGGTTATGGCGAGGACGACGGAAGCAGCAACTGCGCCGCACTGCTTCAGAGTTGACTTGCGTGTGAGTCGCATGTGGGGGGCTCACTCCTGCTTGCGGTTCTCTGACGGCGATGAAGATGTCAGATGAGAGGCGGGAGTTCGCGCTACCGACGGGTATGACAGGACATTGACAGCTGGCTGGGGGCACCTGTCCGGCTTTGTCACCCGGCGCCCTTCCGAACGGCGACCCGCAGCACGTCCCCGAGCGACTCCAGGGCACGGGTCAACGCGAAGCGCAGGGCGCGATCACCGGCCTTGGGGTCACCCAGCACGGCCCTGGCGCCGGCGAGCACCTGCTCCGCGGAGGCCAGTTGGGCGGCCTCGATGTCGTCGGCGAGCTGGGAGAGCAGGCTGTGCGGGTTGTCGGTGCTGAGGTAGCAGGGCTTGCCGTCGGCGTCGGTCCAGGGGAGCAGCCTCATGCGGAGACCTCCATCGCTTCGGTGGTCGGCAGGTACGGGTGTACGAGCTGGGGCTGTGTGGCTCGGTGGCGCCCCTCCGAGGGGAGCAGGAGCCGTAGGAGAGCGAGCAGGACCGTCTCGCAGAGTCCGGCGAGGCGCAGACGCAGACGCAGAGGCATGGCGGTGCCCTTCGGCATGAGCAGGGGGATGACGAGCGGTGATTACCGTTCGTGTCTCGATCGTCACTGATCGCGCGTACGCTGCGGAAGAGGCCAGGTGTTGTCTGGCGGGCCAGGCAACGGGGAGGGGTGACATGGGGGAGAAGGTTGACGCTCAGCCGGTCTCCGGGCGGGCGATGCTCGGGCAGACGCTCAAGGTCCTGCGGGAGAAGGCCGGGAAGTCACTGGGGCAACTGGCCGACGAGACCGGGTACGAGAAGAGCTATCTGAGCCGGCTGGAGTCCGGGGAGCGGCTCTCCAAGGTCACTGTCATGGAGGACCTGGACGGCTACTACGGCACCGGTGACCTGCTGCTGAGCCACTGGAAGGCGGCTCGGCTGGACGCGTTCAAGGACCAGTACAAGGAGTACATGGCCCTGGAGGCGACAGCACGGATCATGTGGGTGTTCTCGCTGGGTGTGCCAGGGCTTCTGCAGACCGAGGACTTCACCCGGGAGGTGTTGTCTGGGGCCCAGACAACGGCCGACGGGGACGAGGTCGTCGAGGAACAGGTGGCGGCGCGGCTCGGTCGCCAGTACCTGCTGCGTCAGAAGCCGGAACCCGAAGTCCGCGTCATCGTCGACGAGTTCGCACTCCGACGCCCCGCTGCCCAGGGCAAGACCTGGGAGGACCAGCTGCTGCACCTCGAGAGCGCCGCGTTGTGGCCCAACATGGCGCTCCAGGTACTGCCGTTCTCAGCGGGAGCGCACCACCATATGAACGGGTCGCTGACGCTGCTCTGGCAGTTGGACGGAAGCGCTGTTGCCTACACGGAAGGCAACAGCAGCGGTCGGCTCATCGAGGATCCGGGCGAGGTTCTTCGGGAGCGAGCGTCCTACGATCGGCTTCGCGACCTGGCGTTGTCCCCGTCGGATTCGCTCACGTTCATCAGGGACGTACGGGAGGAGCACAGATCATGACGAACAACCTCGACCTCACCACCGCCCTGTGGCGCAAGTCGAGCTACAGCGACGGGGGCGCCAACAACTGCCTCGAAGTCGCCGACGACCACCCCGGCATAGTCCCCGTCCGCGACAGCAAAACACCCGCGGCCCGCCCGCTGCTCTTCTCCGCCGCGTCCTGGTCCGCATTCGTGCGCGGCGTGCGGGAGACCGCGTGATCCCCGAGCTCAGCAGCGCTGTGTGGCGCAAGTCGAGCTACAGCGACGGAGGAGACAACAACTGCGTCGAGGTCGCCGACAACGACCTCGGCATAGTCCCGGTCCGCGACAGCAAGCAGCCGCACGGTCCAGTAGTCGTGTTCGGCGCAAGCACCTGGTCCTCGTTCACTACTGCCGTCTGGCGTAAGTCCTCCTACAGCGAAGGGGGAGCCAACGACTGCCTCGAAGTCGCCGACAACCACCCCGGCATAGTCCCGGTCCGCGACAGCAAGACGCCGCACGGCCCCGTGCTCGTGTTCCGGTCGGGGCCGTGGGCGGCGTTTCTCAGCGGGGTGAAGGGCTGACTCACCTCGCCCAACCCGGCTTCCACACCTCCCCCTCCGTCAGCCGCGGCCGCGTGGCCACCAAGTGGTCGCGGAGTGCCGCCAGGCCCGGATGGGGATTGTCCGTCCGCCAGAGCAGGGAGTGGGGGTACACCGGGGTCGGATCGATCACCGGGACGAGGCGTAGGTCGTGGTCGGCCGGCCAGACCAGGGGCGTGCGTTCGCTGAGGAACGTCGCCAGGGTCGGGGAGTCCGCGATGGTGTCGAGGAGCGCTTCGATGCCGAAGTCGGGGCCGATCGTGTCGATCGTCGGGCCGAACGTCTCGGCGAGTTCGTCGTAGTAGGCGGACCATTCCGTCCCCGGCGTGTTGCCCGGCATCCAGATCCGTTGCCCGGCCAGCCGCGACGGAGTGATCGAGGGCGCGTCGGCGAACTCGTGGCCGGGGCCGACGCACAGACGGAGCGGTTCGTCCAGGACGGGAACGGCCGAGACACCGTCCGGCAGCCGGTGCCCGGGCATGGTCACCGCGCGAAACGTGGCGTCCACCGCCCCGTCCCGCACGGCCGTCACCGCCGCGTCCGCGCCGAACAGCGCGATGACGTCCAGCGCGATCTCCGGACGGGCGCCGTGGAAGTCCCGTACCAGGCCGGCCGTGGCGGCCCTGCGGCCCACGACGTCCACACGCAGCGCGCGGTCCCCCGGGCGTACCGCGGCCAGCGCCCGTTCCTCCGCCCGGAGCAGCGCGCGGGCGTGGGGCAGGAGGGCCTGCCCGTCGATGGTGAGTTCCGCTCCCCGCGGTGTACGGACCAGCAACCGCACCCCGAGGTCCTTCTCCAGCGCGGCGATCCGCTTGGACACGGCCTGCTGGGTGAGCGAGAGATCCACCGCGGCCTTCTGGAACTGCCCGGAGTCCGCGATCGCGACGAAGGCCCGTACGGCTTTGAGGTCCACCGGTGCATGGTCCTAACGGGGCCCGGCCCGCCGCAAGGACCACCGGCGCACCGGCTCCACCGCGCCGACGACCCCCACGGCCACCGCCCCGGCCAGCAGCACCGCCCACCGGTCGTGCGCCGCCGCCCACCGGTCGTCGTCGACCGGCACGAACAACGCCCACCAGGGCGGCGAGAGCAGCAGGGCCAGCAGCGACGAGGTCAGCAGGCCGGCCGCGACCGGCGGGCCGGGCCGGGTGAGGTCGCTGCAGCGCACCACGGCCACCGCACCGGCCACCGCCAGCGCGAAGGCCGCACCGGCCTCCAGCGTCACGGCGGCGACCGGCGGCCGGATGTCCGGCGGCACGAGCAGCAGCGCGACCGTCCACCAGGCCGCCACGGCCGGGGCGACGAGGGCCACCCGCAGCGCGACGCGGAGCGGGCGCGAAGTCGGCACCGTCGACGTGGTGTGCCGGGCCGGGTCGTCCAGGAGGAACACCAGGCCCATCGCGAAGGCCAGGATCGCCGCGCGCAGCAGGGGCAGCGCGAGCCAGTCGCCCTCCTCGCCCGCCGTCCGGGACAGCGCGGCGATCAGCAGCCCCGTCGCACCGGCCGCGCCGACCACGCCCCACGGCAGGGTCCGGGCGACGGCGACGGTCAACTCGACCCTCAGTCCAGGCACTTGTCGTCCCCCTCGGGTGCCTCGACGCCCAGCAGTCCGGCCGCCCGGGCCGCCGTCACCTTCGGCGCCGTCAGCTCGGCCCAGTGGGCCTTGACTCGTGCGGTGACCTCACTCCGGGGTCGCCGCAGCAGTTCGCGCAGCACCTCGGTCTGGGCGTCCGTCATGTACAGCCCGTCCGTCGGCTGGAGCACCAGGTCCGAGCCGGTCACGGTGTCGTTGAGGCGGACGCGGCGCAGCGCCGCCAACGGGTCGGACTCCCAGCCCACGGTCAGCCACATGACCGTGACCATGCGGCCGTCGCACATCGAGGTGGACGCCTTCTCGTTCCCCGCCACCAGCACACCGGCCACGGCGGCCGAGAACTCGGGGACGCGGTTCCCGCCCCACTGGGTGCCCACGGTCACCTCGTGCGGACGCTCCAGAGGCATCAGGGCACCGTCGCCGCTGAGGCCGTAGCGCGCCTCGACCCGCTGGCGCACGACGACGTCCTGCCGGTGGGCGCTGCCCCCGGCCAGGGACCGGACGCGGTCCACCACCCCGGCCCAGTCGTCGACCCGCGGCCCCCACTCGGGGAAGGCGCAGTACGTCGATCCGTCCCGCCGGACGCAGGACTGCACCCGCTCCGGGTCGAGCGTGGCCCGTTCACGGGCCCGGATCAGCTCGGGCGAGTCGCCGCCCGCCTGGGCCACCCCGCCGACCAGCGTCATCGCGACCGCACCGGCGACACCCGCCAGCACCAGCGGCTTGCGGTTCCCGGCGACGAGCACCGCGAGCAGCCCGAGGAACAGGGCCAGCCCTGCCAGATACAGGGCGTGCCAGGCGGCGGGCCGGCCCATCAGGTCGGACGGCAGCGTGTTGCTGGTGCCCTCGGCGACCACCGGCAGCAGCCAGCGGCTCCCGTCGGCGCTCATGCCCGAGAAGAACAGGAACAGGAACAGGAAGACCACGACCAGCAGCGGGGCCGCGAGAACCGACCTCACCAGACCGGCGAGGAGCAGCCCGACCAGCCCGAACAGCAGCACGGTCAGCGGCCCCACGAGCAGTTCGCCCACCGACCCCCGCCCGATCGCGCCGGGCCTGAGCGCCTCCCGGCCGAACTGCGCGGCCACGCACCCGGCGACGAACAGCGCCGCGGTCACGGCCGACAGCGCGTGGGCGACCGTACGCCGCCACGGCGGGAGCACGAGCACCCCGAAGTGGTGCTCCGTCCCGTGCCGTCGCGAACGCAGCGCGGCGTGGTTGACGCACAGCAGGACCGCGAGGCCGATGAGCATCGGCGCCGCCTGGGTGTCGCGGTCGGCGTCCTGGAGGGCCGGAAAGTCGCCCCAGGCCTTGCCGGAGCGCCACACGGTCCAGCCGGCGTACCCGACGAAGGCGATGATCACCGGCAGTCTCGTCAGCAGTCGGCGCGTCTCGAACAGGGCCAGCGCGAACACGGCGGCCCAGGGCCCGCCCGGCTCGGACCGGACAGCGGGCCGCACCGGCTTGTCCACCACGGCGGTCATGCGGCCACCCCCGCCCCGGCACCGTCGAGGGTGAGCAGATAGCCGTCCTCCAGGGTGGGTTCGAGCAGGTCGGCCCCGTCCGGCGGATCTCCGATGTTCCGGAAGGTCCCGGTCCCGGTACGCCATCCCGCCTTGGCGCCCGGGTCGCGCTCCGCGCTGCTCCACACCCTCCCCGAGGCCCGGGCCGTCAGCTCGGCCGGAGTTCCCTCGAAGCGGACCCGGCCGCCGGCCATGACGAGCACGCGGTGGCAGAGCATCGCCACGTCCTCCGTCTGGTGGGTGGAGAGCAACACCGTGCGGCCCTCACCGGCCCCGGCGATCAACTCCCGGAAGCGCATGCGCTGTTCCGGGTCCAGCCCGACGGTGGGCTCGTCCAGCACCAGGAACCCCGGATCGCCGACCAGGGCGGCTGCCAGGGCGACGCGCTGCCGCATCCCGCCGGACAGCCTGCGGATCCGTTTCCCCCGGACGTCGGCCAGCCCCACCTCGTCGAGCACCCGCCGCACCTCGCGGTGCCGGGCGGCCCGGCCGTTCATCTCCTTGAGGATCGCCACGTAGTCGACGAACTCGAAGGCCGTGAAGTCGGGGTGGAGCCCCGGCGTCTGCGGCAGGTAGCCCAGGCGACGGCGCACCTCCTGCCTGCCCCGGGTGGTGCCCGGATCGTGCCCGAGCACGGTGAAGGCGCCCCGGTCGGCGGGCAGGGCCGTGGCGAGCACCCGCAGCAGTGTGGTCTTGCCGGCGCCGTTGGGCCCGAGCAGGCCGGTGACGCCGCCGGTCAGCCGCAGCGACACGTCGTCGAGGGCACGGGTGCCGCCGTAGTGCAGGCTGAGGCCGGAGGCGGACACGGTCGGAGTCATACGGCACGTCCCTGGAAGAGATCGAAACGGTCACGGAGGAGATAGAGCAGCCCGGCGCCGAGCCCGGCGACCGCCGCCGCCACGCCCTGTCCGGCCGGGGTGAACGGCGCGAGCGGCGCCTCGGCCCCCGCCCGCAGCGCGTCGGCCGTCACCAGCAGCCCGACCCACGCCCCGCCGACCAGCGACGGCGCGAGCACCGGCCCCAGCCGCGGCGTCAGGGCCAGTCCGGTCGCGGTGAGCGCGAGCGCGGGCAGCAGCCAGGCCAGGGCCCGCAGCCCGTACTCGGGCAGGGCCAGGGTCGCCAGCCCGTTCAGCCCCAGCACCACGCCCAGCACGGCCACCGTCCGGATCATCAGCAGCCGGAACCCGTGCAGCGGCGCCACCACGGCCATCTCGTACGTCGGATCCAGCGCCGGCCCGTACGACAGCGCCACCCCGGCCAGCGGCAGCAGGGGCGCGAGGGCGAGGAACAGCGTCGGGAACTCCCCGCCCCGCACGGCGTGCGACGCCCCGACGCTCAGCAGCAGCACGGCGACGACGGCCCCCAGCCAGGACCGCCGCAGCACCGGCGCCGCCGCCAGCAGCCGCGCGGTGTGCCCGGCCACCCCCACCCTCACCAGCAGCGACTCCAGCACCCCGGTCCGCGGCGCGTCGAGCTCGGCGTCGAGCCGCTCCCAGCCCGCGTCGAGCTCGACGGGGTCACCGACCTCGGCGAGCGCGCCACGGCACCGGGCGCACGACGTCAGATGGGTGTCCGCCGACCACAGCGCGGGCGCGGCCAGCTCCCCCCGCGCATAGGCGCGCAGATCCTCTTCAGGCACGTGCCAGCTCATGCCAACGCCTCCCGCAACTGCTTCCGGGCCCGCATGGCCCGCGTCTTGACCGTCCCCGGCGGAATCCCGAGCAGCACGGCCGCCTCACGGGTCGTCAGCCCGTCGATCACCGTCGCCTGCAGCACCGCACGCAGCTCCGGCGACAGCCGGACCAGGGCGCCGGCGAGGTCCCCGTGCTCCACCCCCGCGAGCACGCGCTCCTCCGCCGACGCCTCGTCCCGGTGCCGCAGGCGTGCCAGGGCCTGCCGCAGCCGCCCCCGCGCCCCGTCCCCGCGCAGCGCGTCCACCAGCCGCCGCGACCCGATGCGCCACAGCCACCCGGCCACATCGCCGTCCTCCCGGTAGCGGGCCTTGCCCCGCCACACCGCGAGGAACGTCTCCTGTACGACGTCGTCGACGACACTCGGATCGGCGCACCGCCCCCGCAGCCGGGCCCGGAGCCACGGCGCGTACCGCCGGTACAGCTCCTCGAAGGCACGCCGGTCGGCGTCCGCGGCAACGGCCCGCAGCAGCTCCCCGTCGCTTCTCGTTTCGCTCACGTCCCCTCATCGCACGGCCCGGCCGGAACGGTTCACAAAAGCACGGCTTGACTTTCCCGGGCGCCGTCCACAGCCTGTGGGCAGCCGCCCGCGCCCCGCCCCGGGCCTGTGGACGCCCGCGAGCCGCCCCCCGCTATCCCGCACGTCATGTCTCCGTAACCATCGATTCAGACGAGCTTGCGAAGCTCGGCCAATGAATCCCGCCGTGCCAGAGCCTTCGCCGCCCCAGCAGGGGCCTGAGGGAAACGGGAACACTCATGTGACGCCCCCGCTCCCACCCGCGCTCTCCGACGCGCCCGTGATGCTCGCGGCGCGGAAGAATGGGTCCATGAGCCAGCCGAACACCCAGGCACAGGTCCAGCACGCGCAGCCCTCCGTGGGCTCCATAGCAGCCCACCGCCCGCACACGGTGGCCGCGGCCGTCTCCGACCTGGAACCCGACATCGACGCCGACCTCGACGCGTACGAGGAGTCGCAGGTCGACGGCGTCCAGCTGCCGCAGGGCCGCTTCCTCGACCGGGAGCGCAGCTGGCTCGCGTTCAACGAGCGCGTGCTCGAACTCGCCGAGGACCCGAACACGCCGCTGCTGGAGCGGGCCAACTTCCTCGCGATCTTCGCCAGCAACCTGGACGAGTTCTTCATGGTCCGGGTGGCCGGCCTGAAGCGCCGCATCGCCACCGGCGTCGCCACCCGCTCCGCCTCCGGCCTCCAGCCCCGCGAGGTGCTGGAGATGATCTGGGCCCGCTCCCGCGAGCTCATGGCCCGGCACGCCGCCTGCTACCACGAGGACGTCGCCCCCGCACTCGCGGAGGAGGGCATCCACCTGGTCCGCTGGAGCGAGCTCCAGGAGAAGGAGCAGGCCCGCCTGTTCACCCTCTTCCGGCACCAGATCTTCCCGGTGCTGACCCCGCTGGCGGTCGACCCGGCACATCCCTTCCCGTACATCTCCGGCCTGTCCCTGAACCTGGCCGTCGTCGTGCGCAACCCGGTCACGGGCCACAAGCACTTCGCCCGCGTGAAGGTACCGCCGCTGCTGTCCCGCTTCCTGGAGAGCTCCCCGGGCCGCTACGTCCCCATCGAGGACGTCATCGCCGCCCACCTGGAGGAGCTGTTCCCGGGCATGGAGGTCCTGGAGCACCACGCCTTCCGCCTCACCCGCAACGAGGACCTGGAGGTCGAGGAGGACGACGCGGAGAACCTGCTCCAGGCCCTGGAGAAGGAGCTCATGCGACGCCGCTTCGGGCCGCCGGTGCGCCTGGAGGTCGAGGAGTCCATCGACCGCGAGGTCCTGGACCTCCTCGTGCGCGAGCTGAAGATCAGCGAGGCCGAGGTGTACCCGCTGCCCGGCCCGCTGGACCTCACGGGCCTGTTCCGCATCGCCTCCCTGGACCGCCCGGAGCTGAAGTACCGCAAGTTCGTCGCCGGCACCCACCGCGACCTCGCCGAGGTCGAGTCGGCGTCCGCGCCGGACATCTTCGCCGCCCTGCGCGAGCGGGACGTGCTGTTGCACCACCCGTACGACTCGTTCTCCACCTCCGTCCAGGCCTTCCTGGAGCAGGCGGCCGGCGACCCGGACGTCCTCGCGATCAAGCAGACCCTGTACCGCACCTCCGGCGACTCCCCCATAGTCGACGCGCTCATCGAGGCCGCCGAGTCCGGCAAGCAGGTCCTGGTCCTGGTCGAGATCAAGGCCCGCTTCGACGAGCACGCCAACATCAAGTGGGCCCGCAAGCTGGAGGAGGCCGGCTGCCACGTGGTCTACGGCCTGGTCGGGCTGAAGACCCACTGCAAGCTGTCGCTGGTGGTCCGCCAGGAGGGCGAGACGCTCCGCCGCTACAGCCACGTCGGCACCGGCAACTACCACCCGAAGACGGCCCGCCTCTACGAGGACCTCGGCCTGCTCACGGCCGACCCGCAGGTCGGCGCCGACCTCTCGGACCTCTTCAACCGCCTCTCCGGCTACTCGCGCCGCGAGACCTACCGCCGCCTGCTCGTGGCGCCCAAGTCGCTGCGCGACGGTCTGGTCTCGCGGATCACCAAGGAGATCCAGCACCACCGTGCGGGACGCCCCGCGTACGTCCGCATCAAGGTCAACTCGATGGTCGACGAGGCCGTCATCGACGCCTGCTATCGCGCGGCCCAGGCGGGCGTGCCGGTGGACGTGTGGGTGCGCGGCATCTGCGCGCTGCGCCCGGGCGTGGCCGGCCTGTCGGAGAACATCCGGGTCCGCTCGATCCTCGGCCGGTTCCTGGAGCACTCCCGGGTCTTCGCCTTCGGCAACGGCGGCGAGCCCGAGGTGTGGTTCGGCAGCGCCGACATGATGCACCGCAACCTCGACCGCCGGATAGAGGCCCTGGTCCGGGTCACCGACCCGGCCCACCGGGCGGCCCTGAACCGGCTGCTGGAGACCGGCATGTCCGACGCCACCGCCTCCTGGCACCTCGGCCCGGACGGCGACTGGACCCGGCATGCGACCGACGCGGACGGCCAGCCCCTGCGCAACGTCCAGGAGATGCTCATAGACGCCCGGAGGCGCCGGCGTGGCACAGCAACACCTTGACCCGACGAACCCTGTGGCCGGTCCCGCCCCCACCGGTGACGCCCTCGCGGGCTACCTGCGGACCCAGGCCACGGAGTTCCTCCGAGCGCTGCGCCTGCACCGGGAGACGGGGTCCGGGGCGAGCGGCTCGGAGGGGTCCGCCGAGGCGGCCCGCGCTCTGCGCCGCTCGGCCCGCCGCATCAGCGCCAGCCTGCACACGTTCCAGCCCCTGCTGGACACGGACTGGTGCGAGGGCATGCGCCCGGAACTGGCCTGGGTCTCCGGCACCCTGGCCATGGAGCACGCGTACACGGCCCGCCTGGAACGCCTGCTGTCGGCCCTGCACCGCCTGTCGGGGTCGACGGCGTTCCCCGCACAGGCGACCGAGCCGGCCGCGGGGCACCGGGCCGACGCCCAGTCCCACCAGACGGCGACGCAGGAACGCGGCAACCTCACCGTGGGAGCAGCGAAAGCAGGCGCCCTGCTGGACCGCCAGCTCACCCTCGCCCGCACCCGGGCCCACTCCACGGCCCTGCAAGCCCTGGGCAGCAGCCGCTTCCACGCCATCGCAGACAAGGTCGCGGTCCTGGCCAGCGAGGTCCCCCTCACCACGACGGCCGCCGCCACCGACCTCCGCCCCCACGCCACGGCGGCGGAGGAACGCCTCAGGGACGCCGTCACCGCCCTGCCGCTCATCACCGCGGGCAGCCCGTACAACGCCGCGGCGCTCGTCCACGGCCTGTCCCCGGACACGGTCCCGCACCCGCAGGACGCCCCCTGGCACCAGGTCCGCCTGCTGCTGCGCCTGCACCGCTACGCCCGCGAGGCCGTCAGCGGCCCCAAGGGCAACGCCGTCGTCGACCTGCGCCTGCTCTCCGCGGGCCAGGCCCTGAACCGCCACCGCGACGCCTCCGAGGCAGCGGCGGCAGCGGCCCAGGCGGCCCGCACCCCCCGCATCGCCCCGGCCACGGCGTACGCCCTCGGCGTGCTCCACGCCGACCAGCGGCACGAGGTGGAGGCCGCGCGGTTCGCGTTCCAGCAGTCCTGGCAGAAGGAGGCGGTGAGTACCCGGTGAACCCCGGCCCCGGTCCCGGCGAGGACCGCACCGTCCGGGCGGCCGGCTGCGTCCTGTGGCGCCGCTCCCCCGCCACCGCCGGGCTGGAACTGTGCCTCGTCCACCGGCCGAAATACGACGACTGGTCCTGGCCGAAGGGCAAGCTCAAGCGCGGCGAGGACGCGCTCGCCGGCGCTCTGCGCGAGGTCGCGGAGGAGACCGGCTGCCGGGCCGTGCCGGGCGCCGAGCTGCCCACCCTGCGCTATCGGGCGAACGGCCGCCCCAAGCAGGTGCGCTACTGGGCGGCCGAGGCGGTGACCTGCGCTTTTTCCCCGACGGACGAGGTGGACCGGGTCCTGTGGCTGGCTCCGGCGGCAGCCCGCGCCCGCCTCACCCAGCCCTACGACCGGCCCCTGGTCGACGCGCTGCTCGCCGTACTTCACCTGCCCCGCACGGCCGGCTGACCGGATTTCGTCGGTCCGCTCCCGAAGCGGAATGCGTACGTGCTCTCCCCGTAAGCGTTCCGTGACCTAACCAGGCCTTAGGCAGGGGTTCACCCCTCGTTCATTTGCGCCCATCGGCGGCTTCACCTGATCTGCCTAATTTCAGCCTTACCGACGTGAGCCGCGCCCTGTCGGGTGCAGTCGCGTCCCGCGTCAGCCAGTCCTCGCACGCCGCCGATCAGGACGGCGGCTCCTGGAAGGAACTCAAGTGAAGCTTCAGCGCATGAACCGGCGGGCCCTCGCTCTCGGTGCTCTCGCCGTCTCCGGCGCCCTGGCCCTCACGGCGTGCGGCTCCGACGACACCGGCGGCAACACCCCCGGCGGCTCCTCCAACGCCGCCGCGCCGAGCAACGTCAAGTGCGACGACGCCAAGGGCCAGCTGCTGGCCGACGGCTCGTCCGCGCAGAAGAACGCGATCGACGCCTGGGTGAAGCAGTTCGCCGCCGCCTGCCAGGGCGTGCAGATCAACTACAAGGGCGGCGGCTCCGGCGCCGGCGTCACCGCGTTCACCCAGGGCCGCGTCGCCTTCGCCGGCTCCGACTCCGCCCTGAAGCCCGAAGAGGTCGAGGCGTCGAAGAAGGTCTGCTCCGGCGGCCAGGGCATCGACCTGCCGATGGTCGGCGGCCCGATCGCGGTCGGCTACAACGTCAACGGCGTGGACAACCTCGTCCTGGACGCCTCGACCCTGGCCAAGATCTTCAACAACGAGATCACCAACTGGAACGACCCGGCGATCAAGAAGCTGAACCCCAACGCGAAGCTTCCGAACCTCAAGATCCAGGCGTTCCACCGCTCGGACGACTCCGGCACCACCGACAACTTCACCAAGTACCTGATCGCCACGGCCAAGAAGGACTGGCCCTACGAGGGCGGCAAGACCTGGCAGGCCAAGGGCGGCCAGTCCGCCTCCGGCTCCTCCGGCCTCGCCCAGCAGGTGAAGCAGACCAACGGCGCCATCAGCTACTTCGAGCTGTCCTACGCCAAGGACGGCATGAAGACCGTCGACCTCGACACCGGTGCCGCCCAGCCCGTCAAGGCCACCATCGAGAACGCCACCAAGGCCATCTCCGAGGCCAAGGTCGTCGGCACGGGCAAGGACCTCGCCCTGGAGCTGAACTACGGCACCAAGGCCGAGGGCGCCTACCCGATGGTCCTCGTCACCTACGAGATCGTCTGCGACAAGGGCAACAAGTCCGACACGCTGCCCGCCACCAAGGCGTTCCTGCGCTACATCGCCTCCGAGGACGGCCAGAAGGTCCTCGCCGAGAACGACTACGCGCCGATCCCCGCCGACATCATCTCCCAGGTCCGCACCACCATCGAGGGCCTGAGCTGATCCGAGTGCGGCCCGGTCTCCTCCCGGGGACCGGGCCGCACCGTCCGGTGCACCGCCGCCAGTGGCCGTACGTCACGTACGGCTCCGCAGAGCCGCCGCAGACCGCGCACGGCTCCGCAGACCGGAGAACCTGATGGACACATCAACGCAGATAACCGACGCTCCTCCCCCCGCATCACCGCCCGCCGTCGACAAGCGCGTCGCGCGCGGGGTCACCCGGCCCGGAGACCGGATCTTCCTCGGTCTCTCCCGCGGCTCCGGCATCCTGCTGCTGGTGATCATGGCCGCGATCGCGGCCTTCCTCACCTACCGCGCCTCCCTCGCCATCAGCAAGGACGAGGGCAACTTCCTCACCACGTTCCAGTGGGACACCAACGCCACCCCGCCGGTCTTCGGCATCGCCGTCCTGGCCTTCGGCACGGTGGTCTCCTCGATCATCGCCATGGTCATCGCGGTCCCGATCGCCGTGTCCATCGCGCTGTTCCTCACGCACTACGCCCCGCGCAAGCTGAGCGGCCCGATCGCCTACGTGATCGACCTGCTCGCCGCCGTGCCGTCCATCGTGTACGGCCTCTGGGGCGCCCTGATCCTCGTGCCGCACATGAACGGCCTCTTCGGCTGGCTGAACGACTACCTCGGCTGGACCGGCATCTTCTCCTGGGAGGGCGGACCCGCCCGCTCGATGCTGACCGTCGGGATCCTGCTCGCGATCATGATCCTGCCGATCATCACCAACGTGAGCCGCGAGGTCTTCCGCCAGGTCCCGCAGATGCACGAGGAAGCGGCCCTGGCGCTCGGCGCCACCCGCTGGGAAGTGATCCGCATGGCGGTGCTGCCCTTCGGCCGCTCCGGCGTGATCTCCGCCTCGATGCTCGGCCTCGGCCGCGCCCTCGGCGAGACCATGGCCGTCGCCACGGTGCTCTCCCCGACCTTCGACATCCAGGCCAGCCTGCTCGACCCGGGCGGCGGCACGTTCGCGCAGAACATCGCCAGCAAGTTCGGTGAGGCCAGTGTCTTCGGCCAGGACGCGCTGATCGCCTCCGGTCTGGTCCTGTTCGTCATCACCCTGCTGGTCAACGGCGCGGCCCGCGCGATCATCGCCCGCCGCAAGGAGTACTCGGGGGCCAACGCATGAGCACCGCAACCGTCGCCCCGAAGGGCCCCAGCACCCTGCGCGGCGCCCGCCTGCCCAAGTGGGCCCCCTACGGGATCGCCGCCGGTTCGATCGCCGTCGCGATCGGCATCGGCCTCGCCGCCGGCCTGCACAGCCGCGTCCAGTGGGGTCTGATCGCCGCGATCCTCTACGTCGTCGGCACGTACGGCATCGCCACGGCCGTCGAGGGCAAGCGGCAGGCCAAGGACCGCATCGCGACCTCCCTCGTCTGGGTCGCCTTCCTGCTCGCCATCGTCCCGCTGGCCTCGCTGGTGTGGTCGACCGTCGCGCGCGGCGTGAAGGTCCTCGACCTCTACTTCCTGACGCACTCCATGGGCGTCGTCGCCGACACCGAGCCGGGCGGCGGCATCTACCACGCCATCCTCGGCACCCTGGAGCAGGTCGGTCTCGCCACGCTGATCGCCGCGCCGATCGGCGTCCTCACCGCGATCTACCTGGTGGAGTACGGCCGGGGCCGGCTCTCCAAGGCCATCACGTTCTTCGTCGACGTCATGACCGGCATCCCGTCGATCGTCGCGGGTCTGTTCATCCTCAGCCTCATGCTGATCTTCGAGATGCAGCCCTTCGGCTTCGCCGGATCGCTGGCCCTGGCCATCCTGATGATGCCGGTCGTGGTCCGCTCCACGGAGGAGATGCTGAAGCTCGTCCCGAACGAGCTGCGCGAGGCCTCCCTGGCGCTCGGCGTCCCGAAGTGGCGCACCATCCTGAAGGTGGTCCTGCCGACCTCCATCGGCGGCATCACCACGGGCATCATGCTGGCGATCGCCCGCATCGCGGGTGAGACCGCCCCGGTCCTGCTGCTGGTGTGGGGCAACCCGTTGATCAACCCCAACCCCTTCGAGGGGGCGCAGGCCTCGCTGCCGCTGTACATCTACCAGCAGTGGGCCAACAGCGCGGGCTCCGGTGCCGCGTACGACCGCGCATGGGCGGCGTCGCTCACCCTGATCGCCTTCGTGATGATCCTGAACCTGGTGGCCCGCGGCATCGCCCGCTGGAAGGCCCCGAAGACCGGTCGCTGACGCGGCCACAGCGACTGATGAGTCTGGAAGTGAAGTAGTAATGGCCAAGCGAATCGACGTAAGCGGACTGACCGCCTACTACGGCTCCCACAAGGCGATCGAGGACATCTCGATGACCGTCGAGCCGCGCTCGGTGACGGCGTTCATCGGCCCGTCCGGCTGCGGCAAGTCGACGTTCCTGCGCACCCTGAACCGTATGCACGAGGTCACGGCCGGCGGCCGGGTCGAGGGCAAGGTGCTGCTGGACGACGAGGACCTCTACGGCGCGAGCATCGACCCGGTGTCGGTGCGGCGCGAGGTCGGCATGGTGTTCCAGCGGCCGAACCCGTTCCCCACGATGTCGATCTTCGACAACGTGGCGGCGGGACTGCGGCTGAACGGCAACTACAAGAAGAGCGAGCTGGCGGACGTCGTCGAGCGCTCGCTCAAGGGCGCCAACCTCTGGAACGAGGTCAAGGACCGCCTGAACAAGCCCGGCTCGGGCCTGTCGGGTGGTCAGCAGCAGCGTCTGTGCATCGCGCGGGCGATCGCGGTGGAGCCGAACGTCCTGCTCATGGACGAGCCCTGCTCGGCCCTGGACCCGATCTCCACCCTGGCGATCGAGGACCTGATCGGCGAGCTGAAGGAGCGCTTCACGATCGTCATCGTGACGCACAACATGCAGCAGGCGGCGCGGGTCTCCGACCGCACGGCGTTCTTCAACCTCGCGGCGGTCGGCCAGCCCGGCAAGCTCATCGAGATCGACGACACGGAGCGCATCTTCTCCAACCCGTCGGTCCAGGCCACGGAGGACTACATCTCCGGCCGCTTCGGCTGACCGGTCCGACTCCGCCGAGACTCCTCGCGGTGCTGCATGGCGGTGCCACCGCGAGGCCGAAAAAGGGCCCGCCCCTGGCTCCCGGGGGCGGGCCTTTTCGCGTGCTCCGACCGCCTACAGGAACGCCAGGTTCACGATCCCGAACGACGCGGCGGCCACCAGCGCGGCGGCCGGCATCGTGATGAACCAGCCCAGGATGATGTTCTTGGCGACGCCCCACCGCACGGCGTTCACGCGCTTGGTCGCGCCCACGCCCATGATCGCCGAGGTGATGACGTGGGTCGTGGAGATCGGCGCCTTGAACAGGAACGCGGTGGTGAACATGATCGACGCGCCGGTCGTCTCGGCCGCGAAGCCCTGCGGCGGGTCCAGCTCGATGATCTTCCGCCCCAGCGTCCGCATGATCCGCCAGCCGCCGGCGTACGTCCCCAGCGACAGCATCACCGCACAGGCGATCTTCACCCAGACCGGGATCGGATCGCCGTAGTCCTCGACGTCCGCGATGACGAGCGCCATGACCACGATGCCCATGGTCTTCTGCGCGTCCTGCAGACCGTGGCCCAGCGCCATGCCGGCGGCCGAGACGGTCTGCGCGATGCGGAAGCCGCGCTTGGCCTTGTGAGGGTTGGCCCTCCTGAATATCCACATGATCGCGGTCATCACCAGGTAGCCGGCCAGCAGACCGACGACCGGGGAGATGAACATGGGGATGACGATCTTCTCCAGCACCCCGTGCCAGTAGACCGTCGTCCCGCCGGCCAGCGCCGCTCCCACCATGCCGCCGAACAGCGCGTGCGAGGAGGACGAGGGCAGCCCGAAGTACCAGGTGATGAGGTTCCAGACGATCGCGCCCACCAGCGCGGCGAAGAGGATCCCCATCCCCTTCGAGCCGACGGGCGTCTGGATCAGCCCCTCACTGACGGTCTTGGCGACCCCGGAGCCCATGAAGGCACCGGCGAGGTTCATCACCGCGGCCATGGCCAGCGCGGCCTTCGGCGTCAGCGCCCGCGTCGAGACGGACGTGGCGATGGCGTTCGCCGAATCGTGGAAACCGTTGGTGTACGTGAAGAAGAGCGCGACCCCGATGGTCACGACCAGAGCGAAGGTGTCCATGAAGGGCTCAGGACTCCTTGACGGCGATGGTCTCCACCGTGTTCGCCACGTGCTCGAACGCGTCCGCCGCTTCCTCCAGCACGTCCACGATCTGCTTGAGCTTGAGGACCTCGATGGCGTCGTACTTGCCGTTGAAGAGGTGCGCCAGCAGCTTGCGGTGGATCTGGTCGGCCTGGTTCTCCAGCCGGTTGACCTCGATCCAGTACTCGGTGAGGTTCTCCATGGTGCGCAGGTGCGGCATCGCCTCGGCCGTCAGTTCGGCGGCGCGCGCCAGGACCTCGATCTGCTGCTCGACGCCCTTGGGCAGTTCCTCGACGTTGTAGAGGACGACCAGGTCGACGGCCTCCTCCATGAAGTCCATGATGTCGTCGAGGGAAGAGGCGAGGGAGTAGATGTCCTCGCGGTCGAACGGCGTGATGAACGAGGAGTTCAGCTGGTGGAAGATCGCGTGCGTGGCGTCGTCACCTGCGTGTTCCGCTGCCCGCATACGCTCTGCGATCTCGGCCCGGGCGGAAGCGTCCGCCCCGAGCAGTTCCATCAGGAGCTTCGAGCCCGTGACGATGTTGTCCGCGGAGGCGGCGAACATGTCGTAGAAGCTCGTCTCCCTGGGGGTCAGACGAAAGCGCACGTGGGGTCCTCGGGGTGCTTCGGTTTCGGTCAGGCTGATGCTAGGCGCATCATCCGGCCACGGCTATCGGGCCGCCCACCAGTGTCGCCCATCAGGCACAGTGATGAGCACGGGGGCGGTCCAGGGGCAGGATCCAGCCGTTGCGCACGACTGTGTACGCCATCGGCCAAGGGGCGTATACCCAGTAAAGTTCGGTACCATATACCCACCAGGGGTATATGTCGGCTCACCGCCCAGGAGGACGCGATGACGACCACCAAGGCCGGCGCGGGAGCGCCCTCCGACGGCACGGATGTCGCGAACGTCACGGACGTCACGGAAGTCACCCCCACCGCCGAGGTCATGACCGATCACGATCACGGTGTGCACGGGTACCACAAGCAGAAGGACGAACACCTCAAGCGCCTGCGCCGCATCGAGGGCCAGATCCGCGGCCTGCAGCGCATGGTCGACGAGGACGTCTACTGCATCGACATACTCACGCAGGTCTCCGCCTCCACCAAGGCCCTGCAGTCCTTCGCCCTCCAGCTGCTGGAGGAGCATCTGCGCCACTGCGTCGCCGACGCGGCCCTCAAGGGCGGTGACGAGATCGACGCGAAGGTGAAGGAGGCGACCCAGGCGATCGCCCGCATGCTGCGGACGTGAGCCCGGCCCGGGTTCAGCTCCCGGAGGTGTCCCGTTCCTCGGCCACTCTCAGCACCTCGTCGATGCTCTCCAGGCTGAGCCGCTCCTGGGCGGCCGAGGCCGCGATGATCAGCTCTCCGCACAGCTCGATCTCGGCGAGGGCCACGTGGTCCTGAACTGCCGTACCGCCGACCGGAGCCACGTGCATCACCTCATCTCTGCCGTTACCGACTTCCTAGAGTAGGGAGCGGCCTACACACCGCGCATGGCACGGACGGGCTAGTTCGCGCCGGTCACTCCTCGGCGATCTTGCCCGCGTAGATGTCGCCGTCGTCCGGCAGCCGCACGCGCACCGAGGCCCCGAAATCGTAGAGCAGAGTGGTCGAGGCGACGGCGACGGGGCTCTTCTGCTGCCCGTTCAGGAAGCTGAACCGGTGGCGGACCTTGCGGACGCGCCCCTCGTCGTCGAGGTAGGCGTCGAACGGCACTTCGGCGGTGGCGAACCCTTTCGCCGCCGCGCCCAGCGACTGCGCGTTGCCGTCGGAGGCGCGCCGGGCGGCGTCGCCGAGGTCGGCCGTGCCCCGGTAGTGCCGCACGCCGGTGCCCGCGACCTCCGTCCTGCCCAGGTACGTCGCCGTCCGCGTGCCGCGCAGCACCTCGGCGGCGGCGTACGGGTCGGTGGCCCCGCCGGTGACGAGGTTCCCGTCGGACAGGGTCCGCGTGTCCACCCGCACCCACTTGTCCGGGGGCACACCGGCGCCCCGGTTCTTCATGAAAAGGGCACCGGGCGCGAGCAGTTCGGTGATGGGCCGGCGCTCGGCGGCCCCCGCCGGATCCTGCGGCAGCAGCACCTTCAGCTGCCCGAGCCGCTTGCGGTAGTCGTAGACCCCCGCTCCCCGGATGGTCACCCGGGTCCCGCCGGCGGCCATCTCCATCGACGTCCGGGCCTTCGAACTCCCCGCGTCCACCAGCCGGTCGGGGGCCCGGCGCAGCGCGAGGACCGCGTCCCCGCCGCGGGCGTCCCCGGCGACCGCGTCTCCTCCGGAGCACCCGCCCGCCCCCAGTACCGCGCCGGCCACGGCCCCGGCCGCGGCGAGCGCCGCACCCGTCCGCCTGTGCCGCCACTCCCGCTGCCGCCCAGTCATCGCCTGCCTACCCCCAGCCGGTACGTCCGTCACGGGCCCCCTTGTTGTTCCGGTTAACGACGGGTATGTGCCCCCGTCACGCGAGCGCACCGGCACCGCCCTACGCACCCTTTACCTGCGATGGGTAACGTTGTCGCCGTGGCGCAGCAGGACGGGCTGGAACCTCCCCCCAACCTCCCAGAACACCGCACGACGACAACGGAGAAGGGCCATTTCTGCATGGCCCGCTGCATATGCGGCTGGCGCGGCCCGGCGAGACGGGCCCGAAGCCAGGCCCGCTCGGACGCGGAGCGGCACGAGGGTCTCGCCTAGCGGCACCGGATCGCGTGGAACCCGTTGCCCCACCACCCCGTCTCCCCAGACGGAACCACCGGGAGGCCCCATGGAACGGCGTACATTCCTCGCAGCCGGCACGGCGGGCATCGCCGCGGCCGCCACGCCCCTCACCACCGCCTGCACGAAGTCGGACACCCGCTCCACGGCCACGGCCACCACCACGACCACGCGGACACGCACCACGGCCGCCGACTGGTCCGCCCTCGCCCGCGACCTCGACGGCCCCCTCGTCCGCCCGGGCGACACCAGTTGGCCGACGGCCCGGCAGCTGTACAACACCCGCTTCGACAACCTGAAGCCCGCCGCCGTCGCCTACGTGGCCCACCCGGACGACATCCGCACGGCCCTGTCCTACGCCCGCGGCCACGCCCTGCGCGTGGCGATCCGCAACGGCGGCCACTCCTACGCCGGCTGGTCCTCCGGCAACGGGCGCCTGATCATCGACGTCTCGAAACTCGACCGCGTCCGCGCCTCAGGCAGCACCGCGGTGATCGGCGCCGGCGCCAAACTCATCGACGTCTACCGCGCCCTGACCGCGAAGGGCGTCACGATCCCCGCCGGCTCCTGCCCCACCGTCGGCATCTCCGGCCTCACCCTCGGCGGCGGACACGGCGTGGTCTCCCGCGCCTACGGCCTGACCTGCGACAGCCTCACCCAGGCCACCCTGATCACCGCCGACGGCAAGCAGCTCACCGCGAACGCCCGCGAGCACCAGGACCTCTTCTGGGCCCTGCGCGGCGCCGGCAACGGCAACTTCGGCGTCGTCACGGAACTGCACTTCAAGACCCACCCGGCCCCGCAGGGCGTCTCGGCCTACCTGTCCTGGCCCTGGTCGAAGGCGGCCGCGGTGGTGAGGGCCTGGCAGGAGTGGGGTCCCTCACAGCCCGACGAGATCTGGTCGTCCCTGCACGTGGCGAGCAGCGCCGGCGGCACCCCGACCGTGTCGGTCGCGGCCTTCTCCCTCGGCACCTACGGCGAACTGAAGAACGCCGTCGACCGCCTGGCCGACCGCGTCGGCGCCCCGGCCCGCAGCGTCTCCCTCAAGCGCCGCTCGTACGAGGAGTCGATGGAGGTGTACGCGGGCTGCTCCTCGTTCCCGACGGACGCCCAGTGCCACCTGCCCGGCTCGACCCCGGGCCGCTCCCCGAAGGGCGCGCTGGGCCGCGAGACGTACGCCGCGGCGTCGGACTTCTTCGACCGCTCCCTGTCCGCGGCCGGAATCCGCGCCCTGCTGGCCCAGATCGGCGCGGTCCGCGGCGGCACGGGCAGCATCGCGTTCACCGCCCTCGGCGGAGCGGTCAACCGCGTCCCGCCGACCTCCACGGCGTTCGTGCACCGCCGCTCCCGCATGCTGGCCCAGTACATCGCCTCCTGGCGCCCGGGCACGAGCGGCGCCACGGCCCGCGACTGGCTGGCCGCCGCCCACAGGTCGATGCGGCCCCACGCCTCGGGCGCGGCCTACCAGAACTACACGGACCCCACCCTGACCGACTGGCGCAAGGCCTACTACGGCGACGCGGCGACCCGCCTGGCGAAGCTGAAGAACCAGTACGACCCGACGCGCTTCTTCACCTACCCGCAGGCCCTCTGACGCGAGCCGCAGCGCTACGCGGCGAGGTCCCGCTCGGACGTGCCGGCCTGCTCACTGCGGGCCCCGGGGATCACCGAGTCCCGATCGGCCGGTCCTCTTCCCCGGGCCCGGATCAGCCACCCCGCGCGCGGCGACCGCTCGATCGCCGTCGTCACCGGCGTCAGCAGGGCCATGGCCGGCGGCGACAGCAGCAGGGCCACGGCCGTACCCAGCGCGAAGCCGCCCACGACGTCCGTCGGGTAGTGCACGCCCATGTAGACGCGGATGAAGCCCCCGAACAGCGCCAGCACGAGCCCGATCAGCCCGAACCTGCGGTTGGCGACGAACAGGCCGACCGCCAGCGCCATGACGATCGTCGCGTGGTCGCTGACGAAGGAGTAGTCGGTCTTGCCCTTGACGAGCACCTCGAGCCCCTGGTGGTCGAGGAACGGCCGGGGCCGCTCCACGAATCCCCGTATCGGCACGTTCACCAGCACGGCGATGCCCGCCGCCAGCGGCGCCCAGATCAGCGCCGCGACGGTGGACGCGGCGTCCTCGTCCCCGCGCCGCCGCACCGACCACCAGCACCACACGACGAGCAGGACGATGGCGAGCAGCAGCCCGTACTCACCGACGTACTCCATGACGCGGTCGAACCACGCCGGTGCGTCCTTGGCCAGGCCATTGATGTCGTAGAGCAGGTCGACGTCGGGGTTCGACCCGGATTCGGCGAGTCCAGCCATGGTGCTGCGGCCCCTTCGTCGTCTCTCCCGGCGCACCTGTGCGTGCGCCGCTCCTGCCACCCCCGTGGTTGTAGATCCGCTTCCGCTGCACGCGTGCGTGACACGTGCCCAGTGACGTCTGCTCGGCTACGTCACCAGGAACGCATGGTCCCCGTTGATACGTTCCACACTCCACCGAATGATCACGCAGACGTTATCGAAGAGAGACACGTCGTCGCAGCTCAGGGGGTGGGTTCACACTCGGTTCACACCGTCGTGGGCAGTGCTTTCGCGCCATCTTCGGTGACTCGGGTGGCCCCGAAGTAGTCGGGGGTGTCGATCGGGTCGAACCGGATGACCGCGCCCGTCCGAGGCGCGTCGATCATGTACCCACCTCCGACATAAATGCCGACATGCCGGATGGCTCGGGAATTGGTGAGGTCGTCCGAGAAGAACACGAGGTCGCCCGGGAGCAGTTCGTCCCGGCTGGGGTGCGGCCCCGCGTTGTACTGGTCGTTGGCGACACGCGGCAGCTTGATGCCCACGCTCTCGTAGGCGGCCTGGGTCAGCCCCGAGCAGTCGAAGCGTCCGCCCTGCTCAGCGGTGCCGGTGCCACCCCACAGGTAGGGCGTGCCGAGCTTCCGCTGCGCGTACTCGATCGCTCCGGCGGCCTGCTCGGAGGGGTCGACCCGCCCGACGGGCGCCGCGAAGCTCTTGGAGAGGGTCGTGATCCTCTTCACGTAGTTCTGCGTCTCGTTGTACGGCGGCACGCCCCCGTACTTGATCACCGCGTACGCCCCCGCGTTGTACGCGGCCAGCATGTTTTCGGTCAGATTCCCGCCGACCTTCTTCACGTACGACGCGAGTTCGCAGTCGTAGGAGGCGGCCGAGGGGATCGCGTCCTTCGGGTCCCACACATCGCGGTCGCCGTCGCCGTCGCCGTCGATGCCGTGGGAGGCCCAGGTGCCGGGGATGAACTGCGCTATGCCCTGCGCGGCGGCGTGGCTCTGGGCCTTGGGGTTGAAGCCGCTCTCCTGGTAGAGCTGGGCGGCCAGCAGGGCCGGGCTGATGGCGGGGCAGAGGTTGCCCCACTTCTGCACGAGGGCCGCGTACGCGGCGGGCACCGACCCCTTGGCCAGCGATTTCGCCCCACCGCCCACGCCGTTGACCAGGTTCCCGGCGACGATGTAGACCCCGACGACGAGCAGCATCACGAAGGCCAGGGCGGAGCTGATCGCAACACTCGCCACGATCCACGCCTTACGCACTGTCAACCGCCCCTCACCGCCCGCCAGTCCGTCGCCTGGTCAGTGTAGAGGCGGCCGCCGGGCTCCGGAATGATCACGGCGGGGAAGTCGGGGGCGGAAGGGGGAACGGGCCACGGCACGGGCGGCACGACGGGGGCACGACCGGAGCCGGCGGCACGACGGGGGCACAATCGGAGCGAGCGGCACGACGGGAGCACAATCGGAGCGGGCGGCGCACAGGGGCGTCACGGATCGCCCGCCGCCTCCCGGTACAGCCGCTCCGCCTCCGCGCCGAGCACCACGCTGTACGAGACGCGCGGGGTCGCACCGCCCTCGTCATGCCCGCCGAGGACCCCGACGACCTGCCCGTCGCCGTTCACCCAGGGGCTGCCGCTGGTGCCGCCGCTGAAGCCGGGGCACTCCACGCGCTGCTGGGTGGCACTGTGCGCGACCGGCTTGTCGGTGCAGCTGACGGGCGTCTCGCGGGAGTTGGGGTACCCGGTGACGGTCACCGCCGTGGCCCCCGTCGCCGTACCGGTGGTGAACGCGTTCCCGCCGACGACGTCCTGGACCTCTCTGCCGTCATGCGGCGCGACCACGAGGAACCCGACATCGCTGTCCTCGTGCCGCCCGTGGACCCACCCCGCGGGCAGGTACCGCCGCTCGACCGTCCACACCCCGTAGGGCGCGCGGCCGTCCCGGTATCCCGGCACGAAGACCAGGGCCCCGTCCCCGCCCAGGCAGTGCGCCGCGGTGACGACCAGGTTCCGGTGCGGCGCGGCCACCACCGACGCCGTGCAGAAGTGCCCGCCGGCCGGCCGCCCCGCCCGCGCGGCGGGGACGAGCACGCCGACCCGGGCGTTCCCCGCGGCGACGGTCACCCGGAAGGGCCCGGCCCCGTCGTCGGCGGTCGCGGTGGACGCGGAGACGAGTGCGACGAGGAGCACGGCGACGGACAGGACGCGCTTCATCGCAGCGACTGTGCCCGACGAAGGTGAGAGGAGCGTCAGACGCGGGTCTGTTCGTCCCGCGCGAGCGGGAAGGAGGTCCCCGTCAGCTCCTCCGACACCCGCCACAGCCGACGGGCCGTCAGCGGGTCGCTGGCCGCGCGGGAACGGCCCACCAGGGTGGGGGCGCCGCGCAGCTCGCCGAGGCCGTCGGGGCCGACGTAGCTCGCGCCGGGCAGGTCCTGGGTGGCGGCGTAGAGGGTGGGCAGGGCGCCGGCCCGGTCGTCCTGGGCGAAGAACCGGTTGCCGAGGCGCATGAAGGCGCGTGCCGCCGGGTGGGCCGCGTGGCTCTGGAGGTTGGTGGCCGCGTAGCCGGGGTGGGCGGCCAGGGCGCGGACCGGCGAGCCCGACTCCGTCAGCCGGCGCTGGAGTTCGAGGGTGAACAGGAGGTTGGCCAGCTTGGACTGGGCGTAGGCGCGCTGCGGGGTGTAGTGCGACGCCAGGTCCAGGTCGTCGAAGGCGATCCGCGCGCCGCCCCAGCGGTGGGCGCCCGAGGAGACGGTGACCACGCGGTCGGTGAGGTGCGGCAGCAGCAGGTTCGTCAGGGCGAAGTGCCCGAGGTGGTTCGTGCCGAACTGCATCTCGAAGCCGTCCTTGGTGCGCTGCCTCGGCAGCATCATCACGCCGGCGTTGTTGACGAGGATGTGCAGCGGCTCCCGCCAGGCCTCCGCGAAGGCCCGTACGGAGGACAGGTCCGCGAGGTCCAGCCGGCGCACCTCGGTGCTGCCCCGCACGGTGGCCGCCGCGGCCCGCCCGCGCTCCGGGTCCCGGACGGCGAGGACGACGTGCGCTCCGGCGCGGGCCAGCGCGTCGGTCGCCGTGAGGCCGATGCCACTGTTGGCACCGGTGACGACGACGGTCCGCCCGGTGAGGTCGGGGAGGCGGCGCGCGCTCCACGCCGCACCGCTCTTGCTGTCCGTTTTCTCAGCCATGCACCGAATGTAGGCGCCGCCAACAATGCTGTCAATGACAACAATGCTGCCAGCGTCAACAATGCTGGCGACGACAACAATGCTGACGGCGTCAACATCGGGATACGATGTGCGCATGCCGGAGAGCCGCCCCTACCACCACGGAGACCTGCGCTCCACCCTGCTCGCGGGTGCCGAGCGCACCCTGCGGGAGAAGGGGGTGGCCGCGCTCTCGCTGCGCGAACTGGCCCGCGAGGCGGGCGTGAGCCACGCGGCACCCGGCCGCCACTTCAAGGACAAGCAGGCCCTGCTCAACGCCCTCGCGCTGGCCGGGTACGACCGGCTGGGCCAGTCCCTGGAGGGCGCCGACGACCCCGCCCTGCCCCTGGAACGGCGGCTCACCAACCTCGCCCGGGCCTACCTCGCCTTCGCGATCGACAACGCCGAGCTGCTGGAGCTGATGTACGCCCGCAAGCACGAGCCGGACGCCTCGGAGCAGATGATGGCGGCCGTCGACCGGACGGTGGGCTCCCTCGAGCGGGTCATCGCCGACGCCCAGGAACGCGGCGAGATCATCGCGGGCGACCCGCGTCACCTCACCCTGCTGACCGGCGCCACCCTCCAGGGCATCGCCTCCTTCGCGGCGGGCGGCATGCTCGCCCCCGGAACGGCCCTCGACGGCATCGACGAACTGGTCCACCTCCTCCTGCACGGCCTCAAGCCCCGCTGAATCCGGGCCCCTTGGGCCGAGCCGCTCCGGCCCCCCGGGTCAAGCCACGGCCATTCGCCGGCCATCGGCCCGTCATCGTCCGGTATGCGCCGTACCCCTTTCAGTAAGGCGGAAGTCAGGATTCCGAAACCCGTCTTGTTGTCACGTACCCAACAAGCGATCGTCGTCGCGGGTCGCCGCCCCCGCCGGGAACCACACCGGCGGATCCCCACCCGCAGGCCTCTGTCCACCACTGCCAGGAGGCTGTACCTTGCGCACGACACGCACCGACTCCGCCGCCGGCCGCCGCAGATGGCGCCGCATCGGCTCCGCCGCCACCGCCACCGCCGCCCTCCTCCTCACCGGCCTCGCCACCGCCGCCCACGCGGACACCGCCCGGGCGAGCACCCCCCAGGTCACCTGGACCCGCTCCTGCGCCCTCCCCCGCAACACGGGCGAGATGGCCTGCAACGCCCTGCGCGTCACGGGCGGCCGCACCGCCTTCCAGCAGCAGCACGGCATCTCCGCCAAGGCCGCCGACGCCACCAGCCCCTCCGGCTACGGCCCCGCCGACCTGCGCGCCGCCTACGGCCTGACCTCCGCCTCCGCGAGCAACGGAGCCGGCCGGACCATCGCCATCGTCGACGCCTACGACGACCCGAACGCCGAGTCGGACCTCGCCGCCTACCGCTCGCACTACGGCCTGCCCGCCTGCACCACCGCGAACGGCTGCTTCAAGAAGGTCGACCAGACCGGCTCCACCACCTCCCTGCCCGCCCCCAACAGCGGCTGGGCCGCCGAGATCTCCCTCGACCTGGACATGGCCAGCGCGGTCTGCCCGAACTGCCACATCACCCTCGTCGAGGCCAAGTCCGCCACCATGACCAACCTCGGCACGGCCGTCAACGAGGCCGTCAGCCTGGGCGCCAAGTACGTCTCCAACAGCTACGGCGGCGGCGAGTCCTCCGCCGACGCGACGTACGACTCCACCTACTTCAACCACCCCGGCGTCGCCATCACCGTCAGCGCGGGCGACGCGGGCTACGGCGCCGAGTACCCGGCGGCGTCGAAGTACGTGACCTCCGTGGGCGGCACCAGCCTCACCGCCTCCTCGGCCACCACCCGCGGCTGGACCGAGAGCGTCTGGTCGACCAGCAGCACCGAGGGCACCGGCTCCGGCTGCTCCGCCTACGACACCAAGCCGGCCTGGCAGACCGACACCGGCTGCGCCCGGCGCACGATCGCCGACGTCTCGGCCGTCGCCGACCCGGCGACCGGCGTCTCCGTCTACGACACCTACGGCGCCGACGGCCAGGGCTGGGCCACCTACGGCGGCACCAGCGCCTCCGCCCCGATCATCGCGAGCGTCTACGCCCTCGCGGGCACCCCGGCCGCCGGCTCCTACCCGGCCGCGTTCCCCTACGCGAACACCTCCGCCCTGAACGACGTCACAAGCGGCAGCAACGGAACCTGCACCACCAGCTACTTCTGCACCGCCCGGACGGGCTACGACGGCCCGACCGGCTGGGGCACCCCCCAGGGGCTCGGCGCCTTCACCGGCTGACACCCACCACCTCGTGACGGACCGTCACCGAGGAACACCGCCGAGGGCCGTGGGGGCCCGAGGCGGACAGGGGAGGAACGGGCCGCGGCAACCCAGCCGCGGCCCGTTCGCCGTGCCGGGTAGCCTTCACCCGGAGAACACCGGCGCGACCACTCACCCGACCAGCCGTCAGAAACCGCACGGAAAGGTGAGAAAGATCGCAAAAGGGCACAACGACGGAACCGCACCCCAGGTTTCGCTCAGGCCTCATTGCCCGGCGTGACCTGCCGTGATACACAGAGTGACCATACGATCCTTCGTACACCGTCCGTCGCCTCCCTTAGGGCCCGGCGCCGAACGGTGGCAAGGTATTCGTACGAAACCCGCCAATCAATGACGCCAAGTCGACATACGACAGCGGCATTGTCGGCGAGAATGAGGCCTGACCTCTGCACGACCGCAGAGGGTGCGGAACTACCCAACAGGGGCGGTGACTTACATGCTCTTTGCGGCCGATAAGGGAGACATCAACACGATCATCGGCGGGATCGCTCCGGACTGGGGCCCCTTCGGCAGCCTGGGCAACGAGGCCAAGGTGATGATCGAGGTCGTGATGGCGGTGGCCATCCTGATCTGCCTCGGCATCGCCATCTGGGGCGCCGCCAAGCAGCGCATCGGTGCCACGGCGCTCCGCGACACCTTCAGCGCGGAACAGGGCAAGGGCCTCATCATCGCCGGCCTCACGGGAGTCTTCATCATCGGCTCCCTCGGCACGCTCTTCACCATCGTGTACGGCATGGCCGTGTAGGCCGGGCACCATCCGTCCCGGCCGGGCACGCCCGGCTCGCCCTCCATCCCACCCGCCCGTCGTGCCCACCGGCTGAGGTTGCGTTTCCCTGATGTCGAGTCACCACACCGCGCCCGCGCGGGAACCAGCACGGCTACCGTCGTACGAGGAGTACGTGTATCCGTTCGACGTCGAGGGGGCGTACGCGGCATGAGTCTCGGTGACGAGCGTGACCCCAACGGCGGCTACGGCGGCACGGGCCAGACCCGCACCCGCCTCCCCGACCCGGGCTCCGACCCCTACGGCACCCCACGCCGCGGCTCACGCTCCTCGTCCCGCAGCCTGGTGACGGTGGTCGGCGTGGTCGTCCTCCTGATCGCAGCGATCGCCTTCGCGAACCGGGGGGACGGCGACTCGGCGTCCTCGAGTGACAGCGCGGGGAAACCTGAGACGGCGGCGACGGCTCCTTCGGGAGAGCAGCCCGTGCGGTCGAAGACCGGTGGCATCCCGTCGGGGTTCGCCCACGACCAACTGGGGGCGGAGAGCGCAGCGGCCAACTATGCCGTTTCGCTGGGCTCTGCCGACATGTTCGACAAGGCCAAGCGTGACGCGATCCTGCAGGCCATCATCGCGCCCTCCCGGGTGGCCGGCTTCGAGGCGAGACTGGACAAGGCCTACTCACCGCAGTTCAACAAGAACATCGGCCTGAACGAGGACGGCTCAGCGCCTGCGGGCTTCACGTTCGTGTCCCGTACGAGCCCGATCGGCACCAAGGTCACCGAGTACTCCGCGAACAGCGCGACCGTCGAGGTCTGGTGCAGCGGTCTCCTGGGCCTCGCAGGTGAGGACTCCACGACCCCTGTCACGAACAGTTGGTTCACCATCACCATGCAACTCGAGTGGGCCAATGGCGACTGGAAGATCGTGTCGCACTCTCAGAAGGACGGTCCCGCACCCGTGCCCGGTGATGACAGGGCCTCCAGCGCCGACGAGATGGCGAAGGCCGTCGAGGAGTACGGAGGGTTCACGTATGCCCGGTAGCTCGCACCGCGTGCTCAAGGTCGTCGGCGCCCTGGCCGCCGCACAGGCGTCCGTCGTACTGTTCGCCACTCGAGCCCTTGCAGCCCCGACGCCAACGCCGACACCGAGCGAGACCGGCGATTGCTCGCTGATCGCGCCCCCGGCGCGAAAGTACTGCGAAGAAGGCGGCGGCTCCGGAGGAGGTGGCGGCGGCACCTCCCGCCTCGACCCCACCTCCACCCTCGACCCCCTCTCCTCCCTCGCCAAGGGCTGTGCCGACGCCGCCTCCTGGACCGTCGACAAGCTCAGCGACGCCGTGAAGGAGACCGCCAACGTCGACTTCACCAACCCCAAGTTCCTCCAGCAGTACGCCGTCGTCTTCGCCGCGTCGACGATCCTCACGCTCCTGCTCTGGCTCCTGGCCGTCGCCAAGCGAGCCGTCCGCGGCGTCCCCCTGACCACCGCCCTGTCCGAAGCCATCGGCTTCCTCTGGCTCACGGTCCTCGCCTCCGCCTTCACCCCGCTGATCCTCTACACCGTCGTATCGGCGACCGACGGCATCACCGAGGTCCTCGCCAAAGCCACCGGCGACCAGACCGACGCCTTCTTCGGCACGTTCTCCGAGGCCCTGAAGAAGGGCGAGGACATCGGCGGCGGCCCCATCATGCTGATCGTCGTCTCCCTGGTCAGCATCCTCGCCGCCGGCGTCCTCTGGCTGGAGCTCGTCATCCGCGCGGCCCTGCTCTACGTCGGCGCCCTCCTCGGCACCGTCGTCTACGCCGGCCTCGTCGACAAGAACCTGTGGGGCCACGTCCGCCGCTGGGCGGGCATCATGATCGCCGTCATCCTCGTGAAGCCGGTGATCGTGATCGTCCTCGGCCTCGCCGGCGCGCTCTCCGCCGACGACGGCCCCGACGCCTTCTCCGCCGTCGTCTCCGGCCTCGCCATCATCCTGCTCGCCATCTTCGCCAGCGCGATGATCTACCGCTTCGTCCCCGGCTTCGGCGACGAGATCGCCGGCTCCCGCAACAACCGCATCATGCGGGGCGCCGAGGGCAAGGCCGCGGCCGTCATCAGCTCCCCGGCGTCCCTGGTCGCGCAGGGCATCAAAACCCACAGCTCCCGCGCCGACAACAACGGCGGAGGCAGCCAGTCCTCCGCCCCCCGCCCCAGCAACCCCGCCTCCGGCGGAGTCGCCGCGCACAGCACGCGCCCCTCGAACGGCGGCGGCGGATCTGTCCCCTCCGCCGCACCCGCCCCCCGTTCGAGCAGCCCCGTCAACACGCCCCACGCCAGCAACACCCGCAACAGCAGTACCAACCGCACGGGAGGTGAAGGGCGTTGACGACCGAGTCCCACGTGTCCCATCCGGTCACGCCCCGCCGTACGTATCTGATCGGCCGAGCCCGGCCGAACGCGATCATCGGCCGCAACCGCGAGACCGGCGAGATCGCCCTGATCGTCGTCGGCGCGTTCCTCGGCATGATGTGCGGGCTCCTCGTCCCCGTGCTGTCCCTGCGCATCGTGCTGCTCGCCGGGTTCCCGATGCTGGCGCTGGCCGCGGTGTACGTGCCGTACAAGCACCGCACGTTCTACAAGTGGTTCGAGATCAACCGCAGCTACAAGCGCACCCTCAAACAGGGCACCACCTACCGCTCCACCGCCGTCGAGGCCGGCACCCGCCTCGACGGCCGCGAGGTCGAGATCGGCCCGCCCCCCGGCATCGGCCGCATCACCTGGCTGTCCGCCCCCTTCGGCCCGGACGAGATCGCCGTCCTGCTGCACGCCGACCGCAAGACCGTCACCGCCGCCATCGAGATCGAGGGCCCCGGCGTCGGCCTGCGCGACAGCGAGGACCAGGAGGCCCTGGTCGACCGCTTCGGCACGCTGCTCAAGCACGTGGCCAACGGCGACGGCTTCGTCACCCGCCTGCAGATGCTCGCCCGCACCCTCCCCGCCGACCCGGACGCCCACGCCAAGGACGTCGCCGTCCGCGGCGACGACAAGGCACCGCCGTGGCTCCAGCAGTCCTACGACCAGCTCCAGTCGATGGTGTCCACCAGCAGCGAGCAGCACCGCGCCTACCTCGTCGCCTGCATGCACTACACGCGCGACCTCGCCGCCGAGGCGAACGCCATGGCCCGGGCCGCCCGCGCCCACGGCGGCAAGGTCGACCGGGACGCCGGACTCGCCGTCGTCATGGCCCGCGAGCTCACCGACATCTGCTCGCGCCTCCAGGAGGCCGACATCCGCGTCCGCCAGCCCCTCGGCCAGAGCCGGCTGTCCTCGCTGATCCACTCCATGTACGACCCGGACCACCCGATCGACCACATCCAGGCGATGACGAAACGTAATGCCTGGCCGGCCGAGCTCGACGCCATGGAGCCCACCTACCTCCAGGCCAAGACCCGCGAGTCCTCCACCCGCGCCCCCTGGTGCCACGCCACCGCCTGGGTGAAGGAGTGGCCGATGACCCCGGTCGGCGTCAACTTCCTCGCCCCGCTGCTCGTCCACACCCCGGACGTCATCCGCACGGTCGCCGTCACCATGGATCTCGAACCCACCGAGGTCGCCATCGAGCGCATGCTCACGGAGAAGACCAACGACGAGGCCGAGGCGTCCCGCGCCGCCAAGATGAACCGCACCGTCGACCCGCGTGACGTGGCGGCCAACTCCCGGCTCGACCAGCGCGGCGAGGACCTCGCCAGCGGCGCCGCCGGCGTCAACCTCGTCGGCTACATCACCGTCAGCTCCCGCTCCCCCGACGCCCTCGCCCGCGACAAGCGCACGATAAGGGCCTCGGCCGGAAAGTCGTACCTCAAGCTGGAATGGTGCGACCGCGAGCACCACCGCGCCTTCGTGAACACCCTTCCCTTCGCCACCGGCATTCGGAGGTAGGACCTGATGCGGGATCCGCTGTCCGTCCTCACCGAGGCCTTCACGTCCTTCCTCTTCGGGAAGGTCGAGACGACCCGGCTCCCGGTGCGCACGTCCACGGGCCAGGCCCAGGCGGTCTACCTCCCGACCGCCGCCCCGGGCCTCGGCGACTCCGGCGTCATCATCGGCCGCGAGGTGTACTCCGGAAAGGGCTACATCTACGACCCCTTCCAGCTGTACGGCCAGCAGCTCCCCGCCCCCCACTGGCTGGTCCTCGGCGAGTCCGGCAACGGCAAGTCGGCGCTGGAGAAGACGTACGTCCTGCGCCAGCTCCGCTTCAAGGACCGCCAGGTCGTCGTCCTGGACGCCCAGGGCGAGGACGGCGTCGGCGAGTGGAACCTCGTCGCGCAGGAGCTGGGGATAACTCCCATCCGCCTGGACCCGATGGCCGCCTTGGACCACGGCATCCGCCTCAACCCCCTCGACCCCGCGATCACGACGACGGGCCAGCTCGCGCTGCTCCGCACGATCATCGAGGTCGCGATGGGCCACGGCCTGGACGAACGCTCCGGCTTCGCCCTCAAGGTCGCCCACGCCTACGTCAACGAGACCATCGTCGACCGCCAGCCGGTCCTCTCCGACATCGTCGAGCGGCTGCGCCACCCCGAACCCGAGTCGGCCGAGGCGATGAACGTCGCCATAGACGACGTACGGGCCTGGGGCCTCGACGTCGCCCTGGTCCTGGACCGCCTCGTCGACGGTGACCTGCGCGGCATGTTCGACGGCCCGACCACGGTCGGCATCGACCTGGACGCCCCGCTCATCGTCTTCGACCTGTCCCACATCGACCGCAACTCCATCGCCATGCCCATCCTCATGGCGATCGTCGGCGTCTGGCTGGAGCACACCTGGATCCGCCCCGACCGGAAGAAGCGCATCTTCCTGGTCGAGGAGGCCTGGCACATCATCAACAGCCCCTTCGTGGCCCAGCTGTTCCAGCGCCTGCTGAAGTTCGGCCGACGGCTCGGCCTGTCCTTCGTCGCGGTCGTCCACCACCTCTCCGACGTCGTCGACGGCGCGGCCGCGAAGGAAGCCGCGGCGATCCTGAAGATGGCCTCGACCAGGACGATCTACGCCCAGAAAGCCGACGAGGCGAGGGCGACCGGCCGGGTCCTGGGCCTGCCCCGCTGGGCGGTCGAGATCATCCCGACCCTCACCCCCGGCATCGCCGTCTGGGACGTCAACGGCAACGTCCAGGTCGTCAAACACCTGGTCACGGAGACCGAACGCCCGCTGGTCTTCACCGACCGCGCGATGACCGAGTCCTCCGCCGACCTCACGGACGACGACGCCCTGCGCGCCGCCGAACTCGAAGCGGAGGAACGGGCGGCGGCCTTCGTGGAACACCACCTGGGCGACTCCGAATCGACGGTGGCGTAGGCGTACGCAGGGGAGGAACGCGTGAGACCGGACGACCGCCGCACCCAGCGGGACGGCCAGGGAGGCATCCCCGACGGCCTGCTGGTCGGCATACTCGCGTTCCTCCTCGGCATGACCCTGCTGGTGTGGACGGCCACCGGCCTCGCCGCCTGGTTCGCCCACGGCGCCTGGCCGTCCGGCGTCACCTTCACCCGCACCCCCCTCGCCATGCGCGGCCTCATCGCCGAGCCCCACGACATCCCCGGCGCCTGGCCCGACACACCCCCCGGCCAACTCTCCGGCTACGGCCTGTTCTGGGGCCTGTTCATCGGCCAGCTGATGGTCCTGTTCGTCCTCACGGTGTTCGTCCTCGGCACGGTGGCCCGCTGGCGAGCAGGCCGAGCAAGGCGCCGAGCGGAGAAGCCGACAGCCGGACGACCGCCGTCCAGGACACCGGGTACGAGCGGAACGCCGCCGTACGAGACGGAAGCCCCGGTCCCACACGAGGCATCGACGAAGCCCCACCCCGGCACCCTGGCACCGCACGGGGCTCCGACCTCACCACAGCACGAGCTACCGACGCCGGCACCACACCAGGCACACACACCGCCACAGCACGGGGGACCGCCGGCAGCACAGCACGGCGCGCCGCCCTCAGCGCAGTACGAGGCACCGCCGGCAGCACAGCACGGCGCCCCCGCATCACCACAGCCGCCCACAGCCCCCACGTCGGCGCAGCACGACGTCCCCACCCCCCGCCGCGCCACGGCCCCCCAACCGCCGCACCCCCTGGACCCGACGGCCCCCCTCACCAACCCCCCGCACCCGACGGCGACTCCACCCCCGTCCCCGCCCCCAGCGGCCATCCCCACGACCCCGGCTTCTCTGTTCGGCCAGGAACGGGTGGGTGGGTGGGAAAAAATCCACGTAGCCCCAAGGGAAACCCGCCAGACCACCGCCACCCAGGCGGTACGCGACGCGGAGGGCCCCGCCCTGGTCGTCACCTCGAACCCCACCCTCTGGCAGGAGACGAAGGACGCCAGGGCCAAACTCGGCCCCACCCACCTCTACGACCCCACCCACCTCTGCGACACCCCGTCCCGCCTCCACTGGTCCCCCACCACCGGCTGCGAGGACAGGGAAACCGCGACAGCGAGAGCCACGGCCCTCCTCACCCCCGTACGCCCCACCGCCAAACTCGACCAGGCGGTCACCGACACAGCCACCACCCTCCTGCGGAGCTACCTGCACGCCGCCGCCGTCGACGGCCGCACCATCCGCCACGTCCACCGCTGGTCCCAGGGCACCCAGATCCAGGACGCCGTACGCATCCTGCGCACCAGCCCCAAGGCCGCCCCCGGCTCCGCGGGCGAACTCGAAGGCGCCCTCACGGCCCACCCGGAACGCCGTGACATGGCCCAGCAGCTGACCACCCGCGCCCTCGCGGCCCTCTCCACGGTCAACATCCGAAACGCGTGCACTCCCAACCGAAGTGATGCCCTCGCCTTGGATTCCTTCGTCCACGAAGGGGGCACGCTTTATGTGGTGGGTGAATCCATCGAGGACCCCAGGACCAGCCCGGGCGCGATGCCCTTCCTGACGGCCCTCGTCTCCAGCGTGGTCGAGCGCGGCCGGCGCATGGCCGAACGGTCATCCTCCGGTCGCCTCGACCCACCACTGACGCTCGTCCTGGACGACGTCGCGGCCGTGGCCCCGCTTCCCCAGCTCCCGGAGCTGCTGGCCACCGGAGCGGACCGGGGCATGCCGACCCTGGCCCTGCTCCGGTCCCGCGAACAGGGCCGCGCCCGCTGGCCACACGACGAACTGCCGGTCTAACGCCAGCGAACTGCCGGTCCGGCCCCAGCCCCCCGGCCACCCCCGGCCGCCCGCCCCTCACTCCCGCTCGAGCACGAACTCCAACTCCAGCTCCCCGGCGTCCCCCAACGGCACCGTCACCCCGCTCGGCAGGAACCCCACCCGCCGGTAGAACCGCTGCGCCCGCCCGTTCTCCTCGTGCACGATGAGCCGTACCCGCTCGAGCCCCCGCCCCCACGACCACTCCAGGGCCGCGTCGAACATCACCTCGGTCAGCCCGCTCCCGCGCTCCTCGGGCCGTACGAACACGCCGACCACATGCCCCTGCTTCCGCTCCACCGGAAACCCGGCCCAGTCGGTCGTCCCGGGCTCCTCCACGAGCACGGTCAGCGTCCCCACCCACCGCCCGTCCGGCCCCTCGGCGATGATCTGCTGCGCCTGGTCCGCCCCCTCGGCGGCCCTGGCCGTCCGCTCCTGCCAGTACGAGTCCGGCCTGGCCACGGCCTGGTCGTACGTCTCCAGGAAGGCCAGGTGCGCCACCGGATCCCGCAGCGCCGCGAGCCGCAACTCCCTCACCGCGGGCCACTCCTCGGCACGGACGGACCGGATCACATAGCTCATGCGGGCCACGGTAGTACCCGGGTACGACACGGCTCACCCCGATTACCCCGCCGGTCCGACGCCCGCCGCCCCCGCACGCACGAGCATCGAAGCATGCTGACCGCACACGAACTCACCAAACGCTACGGCGACCGGACGGTCGTCACGGACCTGTCCTTCACGGTCCGCCCCGGCACGGTCACCGGCTTCCTCGGCCCGAACGGCGCCGGCAAGTCCACGACCATGCGCATGCTCCTCGGCCTCGACGCCCCCACCCGGGGCCACGCGACCGTGGGCGGACGCTCCTACGCCACCCACCCGGCACCCCTCACCGAGGTCGGCGCCCTGCTGGAGGCCCGCTCGGTCCACCCCGGCCGCACGGCCTACCACCACCTGCGCGCCCTCGCTCACACGCACGGCATCCCCGGCGCACGGGTCGAGCAGGTCCTCGCCCTCACCGGCCTGACCGACGTGGCCCACCGCCGTGTCAAGGGCTTCTCCCTCGGCATGGGCCAGCGCCTCGGCATCGCCGCGGCCCTCCTCGGCGACCCGGCGGTCCTCATCCTCGACGAGCCGGTCAACGGCCTCGACCCGGAGGGCGTCCTGTGGATCCGCAACCTGCTCAAGTCCCTCGCCGCCGAGGGCCGTACGGTCTTCGTCTCCTCCCACCTGATGAGCGAGATGGCCCTCACCGCCGAGCACCTGGTCATCATCGGCCGGGGCCGCCTCCTGGCCGACACCACGGTCGCCGCGTTCGTCCGCGACTCCGGCGCGGGCACCACGAAGGTCGTCACCCCGCACGCCTCCGACCTCGTACGGGCCCTCACCGCACCCGGCGTCGACATCACCACCGACGGCCCCGGCACCCTCCAGGTCCGCGGCACGGACGCCGAACACATCGGCCGCACGGCAGCCGCCCACGGCATCCCCCTGTACGAACTGACTCCCAACGCCGCCTCCCTGGAGGAGGCCTTCATGGACCTCACCCGCGACGCCGTGGAGTACCCGGCGACCCTGGAAGGAGCAGCGGCATGACCACGGCGACCACGGCGGCCCTCCCCTACCGCGTGACCCCGGCCCGCGTCCTGCGCTCCGAGTGGCACAAGTTCCGGACCCTGCGCTCCACCTGGATCAACCTCGCCGTCACCAGCCTCCTGACCGCCGCGATGGGCGCGGGCCTCGGCGCCGCCTACGACGGTTCCGGCGAAGGCGGCATGGACACCGTCATGTTCGTCCTCCTCGGCACCCAGTTCGCCACGATCAACCTCGGCGTGCTGGGCATCCTGGCCACCGCCTGCGAGTACTCCACCGGCCAGATCCGCGCCACGATGACCGCAGTCCCACGCCGCCTGCCCGTCCTCTGGTCCAAGGCCGCCGTCCTGATCGCGATCGTCCTCCCCCTCACCCTGGCGACGAACCTCCTGACCTTCCCCCTCGCCCAGTCCTTCCTCACCGGCACCGACCTGTCCGCCTCCCTCGGCGACCCGGGCGTCCTGCGCGGCCTCGCGGGCAACGCGGCCGGCCTCACCCTCCTCGCCGTCCTCGCCCTCGCCATCGGCGCCCTCCTCCGCTCGGTCCCGACGGCCATCGGCGCCTTCATCGGCCTGATCATGATCCTCCCGGAGGTCCTGGCGATGCTCCCCTACGACGCCGTCGACAACGCCGTCCGCTACTTCCCCGGCAAGGCCCTGGAGGCCCTCACCACCGCCCAGCCCATGCCCGGCGCGGCCTCCCCCGGGAGCGCCCTGCTCGCCATGCTCCTGTGGACGGCGGCGACCCTGGCCCTGGCCGCGTGGGTGCTGCGCCGCCGGGACGTCTGACACCCGGCCCCGGGAACCCTCACCATGGACCCCGTGACGACGGAAGACAGGGCGCCGGAGCCCCTCACCGAGTACGCCCACCGCCTCACCCGCCGGGTGCGCGCCTTCGACCGCCGCCACCCGCTGCTGTGGGACCTGCACTTCGCCGGCTTCTGGGTGACGGCCGCCCTGATCGACTGGGCGGGCGGCGCCTGGAAGCACAACGCCCACAGCCTCGACGTCCCCGGCGGGCTCCTCCTCGCCCTGAGCCTCGGCTTCTCGCTCCCCCTCCTGTGGCGCCGCACCCACCCGGGGGCCGCCCTCGCCGTGATGGTCCCCTTCGCCCTCGTCAACGCCTGGACCGGTGCCGCCCTCCAGGCCGCCCTGCTCCAACTGGTCCTCGTCTACCACCTGGCCCTGCGCCGCGCCCTGCGCAACCTGTGGTGGGCGACGGCTGTGGTGATCGCCCCCGTCCTGGTGTCCGTCGCCCGTCACGGGGAGGGCAGCTGGGACCAGCAGATCGGCTCCCAGCTGATGTCCATCGCGGTGGCCGCCCTGATCGGTGTCACGGTCCGCACCCGCCGCAACTACACCGAGGCCTTGGAGGACCGCGCCCGCCGCCTGGAGCGGGAACGCGACCAGCAGGCCCGGCTCGCCACGGCCGCCGAACGCGCCCGCATCGCCCGCGAGATGCACGACATCATCGGCCACAACCTCTCCGTCATCACAGGCCTGGCCGACGGCGGCCGTTATGCGGCCGCGAAGTCCCCGGAGCGCGCCGCCCAGGCCCTCGACGCCATCGCCACCACGAGCCGCCAGGCCCTCACCGAACTCCGCCGCCTCCTCGACGTTCTCGGCGAGGAGGAGAAGCAGCAGGCGGACCTGACCCCGCAACCCGGTCTCACGGACCTCGACCAGCTCCTCGACGGCGTCCGCTCCGCAGGCCTCACCATCCACACCATCACCCACGGCCGCCCCACCCTTCCCGCGGGCCGTCAGCTCACCGTCTACCGCGTCATCCAGGAAGCCCTCACCAACACCCTGAAACACGCCGGCCCCGACACGACCACCGAGATAGAGCTGTCCTACGAGGAGAGAGGTGCGGTCACCGTCACGATCACGGACACCGGCGACGGCAGCCACCCACAGAGCCTCGCGGGCGGCCGCGGACTGCCCGGAATGCGCGAGCGAACGGCCCTGTACGGCGGCACACTTGAGGCCGGCCCTCGCCCTCACCCGGAGCGGGGCTGGCGCGTCCGCCTACATCTCCCGGAGGAAAACCCGCAGTGACCACGGTCCTCATCGCCGACGACCAGCCCCTGCAACGCTTCGGCTCCCGCATGCTCCTGGAGAGCCAGGACGACATGACGGTCGTGGGGGAGGCGGCGAACGGCAGCGAAGCGGTCCGCATGGCGGCCGAGCTCCACCCCGACGTCGTCCTCATGGACATCCGCATGCCCGGCCTGGACGGCATCGAGGCGACCCGCCGCATCACCGCCGCGGGCGACCGCACCCGCATCCTGATCGTCACCACCTTCGACCTGGACGAGTACGCCTACGCCGGTCTCCGCGCGGGCGCTTCCGGCTTCCTGGTCAAGGACGCCCAGCCGGAGGAACTCCTGGCCGGCATCCGCGCGGTCGCCACGGGGGACGCGGTTGTGGCCCCGAGCCTGACCCGCCGCCTCCTCGACGCCTACGTCCACCACCTGCCGACCGATTCTGCAGGGGAGACGCCCCAGGAGGACCCGCGCCTCGCTTCCCTCACCGACCGGGAGCGCGAAATCCTGACGGTCATCGGCAAGGGTTGGACGAACACGGAGATAGCCACGCGCCTCCACCTGGCCGAGTCGACGGTGAAGACTCATGTGGGCCGTGTCCTCGCGAAAACCGGCTCTCGCGACCGCATTCAGGCGGTCATCCTGGCCTACGACACGAAACTGGTCCAACCGTCCTGAAACACAAAAAGGCCCACACCGTAAGGTGTGGGCCTTTTCAATATTTGTTCGGCGGCGTCCTACTCTCCCACAGGGTCCCCCCTGCAGTACCATCGGCGCTGTAAGGCTTAGCTTCCGGGTTCGGAATGTAACCGGGCGTTT